>JALSPZ010000307.1 GCA_026985675.1 Flavobacteriales bacterium | reverse complement strand
TATGAAATAAAGATAAAAGTAGGAGAACAATACATAAAAGAAATATTGTTACTTACAGATGAACAAAAATATTTAGCAAAAATATTTAATTTTTAATTTGGGTGTCCCAGTGGCGAAAACAGGAGGACGCGCTCATAAATCGAGAAAATTCTTTGACAATTAAAATAATAACAAATAAAAAGGCACTTTCAAAAAGTGCCTTTTTTATTTATTACATCATTCCTAACATCAACTTTGCCTCATCGCTCAAAAAATCTTTACTCCAAGGCGGGTCAAAAGTCAATTCAACCTCCACATCTTTCACCCCGTGTGTAGCTTTCACACGAGTTTTAACCTCATCGGGCAACGAATCCGCCACCGGACAATTGGGAGCAGTCAAAGTCATCAAAATTTTGACATTATTATCATCATCAATATCAATATCATAGATCAACCCCAAATTATAAATATCCACCGGAATTTCCGGATCATAAACCATTTTCAACTGTTGCACAATGGCATCTTCCAAAACTTTTTTCGGTATTTTTTGATTTTCAGACATAATCTTACAAATTTTTGCTAGCAAGTTCTTTAATTCTTTTCATTATCGCTTCCAAGCCCATTTTTCTTGTCGGCGAAAGATGATTAGGCAAATCAATGGCATATACCAAATGAAAATCATAATCCGCAATCTCCCGTGCAGTATGACCATTCAACAAATTCAGTAGCATACTGATAACTCCCTTGCCTAAAATAGCCTCGCTATCCCCCTTAAAAAACAGCCTTCCGTCTTTATTTTCCACTTCCAACCACGACGCCGATTGACAACCTTCCACTTTGGTTTCCGCATTTTTATTTGCAGTAGGAATCAACGGAAGTTCAGCCCCCAAGTCCATAATATAATTATATTTATCGTTCCACTCGGGCAGCATTTCAAAATCCAGAAGCAAATCCGCTTCTTTTTCCTTAATAGTTTTCATAACATTGAATTTTTTTTATAATTTTTTGGATGTTCCCCTTCCTAAAACCAGCCGCCTAAATCCTCGGGTTGGTCCGTCAGCTGACGGATTTTAGTTCTGCACCGCAAAAACATTTCAGTAAAGACAAGGCATGCCTTGTCTTTACGTCTTACCATTGCTCGTTTATTTATTCGCACATTGCAAAATACAATCTTCACAAACATCCAATTCGCCATTCAAACGTTTTTTTACTAAATCTTTGGTCGGTTCAATCAATTCCGGAATTTTTACCGCATCAATAACTTCTCCTGCAAAAGCATACAACTGCAAGAGTTGGGCATCTCTTTTGGAAATTCCACGTTGGCGAATATAAAACAAAGCTTCATCATCAATTTGTCCGGTAGTGGAACCGTGGCTACAACTCACATCATCGGCATAAATTTCCAAAAAAGGTTGCGAGCTGATTTTGGCTTTGTCCGTCAATAAAATATTGTCGTTTTTTTGATAAGCATTGGTCTGTTGCGCATCTTTTTTAACCAAAATCTGTCCGTTAAAAAATCCTTTGGCACTATCGTCCAATATCCCTTTAAACTTTTGGTTGCTATAACTTCCTTCCGAGGCGTGAGACACAAAAATCACATTATCAAATTGTTGGGTTTTATCCACCAAATACAATCCGTAATGATCCACTGCTACATCCTTGCCGGCTATTTCCGTAAATTGTTCGTTACGCAAAAGTTTCCCGTTGAGCTGATAAAAATTGGTATATAATTTTCCGTTTTCTTTTACTTCGGCAAAAGTGTTGCTAAACATAGCGGAAATATTATTGATATTTTGATATTTATACCAATTCAATTCGGCATTTTCTCCTACAAATATTTCCGTATTAAAAGTAGCAAAATGACTTCTATGTTCGTTTGAATCATCACATTGAATAAGATTGATTTGTGCATCATTTTCCAAAACAATCAAATTCCGGCTATTGATTAAAGCATCCACCGGAGCATCCAATTGCTGTGAAATCTGAAAATTTATTTCCTTCACATTTTTCGGAACGTAGATAAAAAATCCATCGGTAAATAAGGCGGCGTTTAACCAATCCATCGGGTTTGTAGAATTTTTGCTAAGCTTATCAAAATAACGGGAAATCAAATCCTTATATTTTTCAAAAGCCGATTGAATACTGCCGTAAATAATTCCGTTTTCCAAAACATTCAATTTTTCTTCACCTGCAAAATGTCCGTTGATGAGTTGAATATTTACGGTTTGTAAATCCGGAACAATACAAACATCCGTTGAGTTTTTTTTCACGATATTATGCAAAAGCGGATGAAAATATTGATTGGTAAATTTGTTCAAATTGGTTTTACGCCATTTTTCATCTTTCAAAGTAGGAAAACCTTTGTTTTTGAATTTTTCAAAATTTTCCAAGCGAATTTTTTGAATAAATTCCGGTTCATTTTTTATTTTTTCCGAAAAATCCTTTTCAAAAAAACGGATAATATTTTCATACAATTTATTCATTGCCGGCATTTTTTGATTTTTGATATTCCTCTTCAATCCAAGCATAGCCTTTCTCTTCCAATTCTTTGGCAAGATTTTTATCACCTGTTTTTACAATTTTTCCGTCATACATCACATGCACAATATCCGGCACAATATGATCCAATAATCGTTGGTAATGTGTTATCACGATAAAAGCATTGTCCTTGTTTCGCAATTTGTTTACCCCGTCTGCTACTGCTTTCAGTGCGTCGATATCCAAACCCGAATCGGTTTCGTCCAGTATAGCCAAATCCGGTTCGAGCATTGCCATCTGAAAAATCTCGTTTTTCTTTTTTTCACCACCTGAAAATCCTTCATTTACCGAACGGTTTTTCATTTTATCGGACATATTCACCAATTGTTGTTTTTCGCGATACATTTTCAAAAATTCTCCGGGTTTGATTGGGTCAAGTCCTTTGTATTTTCGTTGGGCATCAACAGCTGCTTTCATAAAATTGGTCATACTTACCCCGGGAATTTCCACAGGATATTGAAATCCGAGAAAAATTCCTTCCAAAGCTCTTTCTTCCGGGTCCAAATCCGTTATATTTTTTCCTTTGTAAAGAATTTCGCCATCTGTAATTTCGTAGCCATCCTTTCCGGTGATCACATTAGCCAAAGTGCTTTTCCCCGTTCCGTTGGGTCCCATAATGGCATGAACTTCTCCGGGATTTACTGTCAAATTTAATCCCTTGATGATTTCCTTATCGCCAATTTTGGCATGTAAATTTTTTATTTCTAATAATGGTTTATTTTTTTCCATTTTTTATAATTTGATTTGTTTCTTAATTTTTAATATGTAATATGAATAAAATCCGATTTACTTTCAGCATTTTCGGATTTACAAATTAAAGCACCGATTGCCGTTCCACTTTTCAATAGTTGTTTGCTTAAAATAAACTCTTTATTGTCAGATAGAAATTGATAAAGTTTTATAATCTTTAATGCAAAATCAAAACTTTTAATTTTAATAATATTTGGTTTTTTTCTATTCACAATTAACATTCACCATTCATAATTAACCCACACTTCCTTCCAAACTTATTTCCAACAATTTCTGCGCTTCCACGGCAAATTCCATAGGCAATTGATTCAAAACTTCTTTGGCATAACCGTTGACAATCATATTTACTGCGGATTCTTCATCCAACCCGCGTTGTTGTAAATAGAACAATTGGTCTTCCGAAATTTTTGAAGTGGTAGCTTCGTGTTCTACAATGGACGAACGATTTTCCACATCGATATAAGGAAAAGTATGCGCTCCGCATTGATCACCCATCAATAGGGAATCACAAACCGAATAATTTCTGGAATTGATGGCACCACGTTTGATATCCACCAAACCGCGATACGAATTCTGGCTTTTTCCTGCTGAAATTCCCTTGCTTATGATGGTGCTTTTGGTATTTTTCCCAATATGTATCATTTTGGTGCCGGTATCTGCCTGTTGATGATTATTGGTAACGGCTACCGAATAAAATTCGGCTATGGAATTATCTCCTTTAAGTATAGTTGAAGGATATTTCCAAGTGATTGCCGAACCGGTTTCCACTTGTGTCCAACTTATTTTGGAATTATTGCCTTTGCAAATTCCACGTTTGGTAACGAAGTTAAAAATACCTCCTTTTCCCTCTTTATCGCCCGGGTACCAATTCTGAACCGTAGAATATTTGATTTCGGCATCTTTTTTTGCTATAAGTTCTACTACTGCTGCGTGCAATTGATTTTCATCGCGTTGCGGAGCCGTGCAACCTTCCAAATAGCTAACATATCCACCTTCTTCAACAATAATTAAAGTGCGTTCAAATTGTCCCGTTCCGGCAGAATTGATACGAAAATAACTGGACAATTCCATAGGACTTTTGACTCCTTTGGGAATAAAAACAAAGGAACCATCAGTGAAAACCGCCGAATTTAAGGCGGCGTAATAGTTGTCGGAATAGGGGACAACCGTTCCCAAATGTTTTTTGACCAAATCGGGATAGTCTCTGACAGCTTCACTGATTGGACAAAAAATTATCCCACGTTCTTTCAATTCTTTTTGAAAAGTGGTTTTTACCGATACGCTGTCAAAAACCGCATCAACGGCAACACCTGCTAAGGCTTTTTGTTCTTCAAGCGGTATCCCGAGTTTTTTATAAACTTCCAAAATTTCAGGATCCACTTCATCCAAACTTTCCAATTTTTTTTTGGGTTTGGGTCGTGCATAATAAATCAAATCTTGAAAATCTATTTCGGGAATTTGTAAATGTGCCCATTCGGGTTTTTCCATTTTTAACCAAGCCCGATAAGCTTTGAGACGAAATTCCAGCAACCACTCGGGTTCTTCTCTTATTTTCGATATTTTACGTATAATATCTTCATTCAAACCTTTGGGAAACATTTCCATTTCTATATCGGTTTGAAATCCGTATTTATAATCCTGTTCTGTTACTTCTTTCAGGACTTTATCTTGATGTTCTTCTTTTTTACTCATTATTTAGAATGATTTTAAATAATAAACAAAGATACATAAATTACATAAACATTTCCAAACTTTTGTGGATAATATTTTTTTATGGTCATATTGGTTTTAATTATGATTGATTTTTACTTTTTTATTCTGGGTAAAATCTGTTTTTTCATATTGAATTCATAATAAATCTTTATTTTTGAAATAAAAAATATGAATTTTTCCTTTTCCAAAATTATGGGTATTCTCAATCTTACCCCGGATTCTTTTTATGATGGTAATCGTTATTTGGCAGAAAAAGCAATGCTTAACAGGGTAGAGCAGATGCTCAACGAAGGAGCGGATATTATTGATATAGGAGGATTTTCTTCGCGTCCGGGTTCGGAATTGGTAACCCAAGATGAGGAAAGCAAACGTATATTTCCTGCCATAGAAAAAATTTTATACTATTTTCCGGACGCATATTTATCCGTTGATACATACCGAAGCCGTATTGCAATGGAAGTTGTAGATATGGGCGTAAAAATGATCAATGATATTTCGGGGGGAGAATTGGATAAGAATATGTTCAAAATTATAGCAAAACTACAAGTTCCTTATGTGATGATGCATATGCAAGGTATTCCGGAAAATATGCAAGACAATCCCGAATATTATGATGTGGTCAACGATATTATGGTTTATTTCCTTAAAAAAATCGATGAATTGAATCAATTGAATTTTGATAAAATCATCATTGACCCAGGTTTTGGATTTGGAAAAACCTTACAACATAATTTTGAAATATTAAATCGCTTAGACGAGTTTCAATTGCTCAAAAAACCGGTTTTGGTAGGAATGTCTCGTAAATCTATGTTTTACAAACTCTTACAAACCAATCCGTCGGAAGTGCTCAATGCTACAAGTGTTGGGCATACTATCGCTTTACTCAAAGGAGCCAAAATTCTACGGGTACATGATGTAAAAGAAGCCGTGGAAGTAGTGCGGATTATTGAGCAGTTAAAATAAAGTTCTATTTGGTGAGGGCTATGTTTGGTTGAATCAAATTTATTTAACAAAAATTCAATTCCGTCCTAAATATTTTTTTTAAACAAAATTAATATTTTGATTTATAATAAGTTGAGTGTATTTTTAAGCATTAGGGGATTAAATTCACAGGCGAATGAATTAAGCCTAGTGTCTTGTCAAGTGTATGATATTGTATAAGTCGTAGTAATTTTTGTGGAGAGCAAGGCATAAATTTTTCAGCATAGTCGTAGCTATGGTTAAAAATTTTAACGAAGCTTTCTGCAAAAAGAACAAGACTTGGTGCGACAGAATATACTTGACAAGACACTATATTTTTTGTTACCATTGAGCAAAGTCGAAATGTTCATCGATGGAAAAAGTAAAAATTTAATTTGTTTAGGACAGGATTGATAAAAATTATACAATCCAAGAAACAAAAAAAATATTATATTTGTTTCAAACACTTTGACTCAATGAGAAAACTATTATTATTTTTAATCATTATTACTTTATACACCGCTTGCAAAAAACCTTCATACAAGCAAGACAAACAAACACTTGAAATCAACGATTTTATTTGGAAAGGTCTAAATTCTTTTTATTTATGGAAACCCGATGTCTCCGCTTTGCACAACGAGCGTTTTGCTTCACAAGAAAGATTGGATGAATTTCTGGATGAATATTCCCAACCTGAAGATTTATTTGAAAGTTTATTATACAAAAGGGGAGAAGTAGATCGTTGGTCTTGGATAGTCGATGATTATATAGCATTGGAACAAATGTTTCGAGGCATACGCAAATCAACGGGTATGCGTATAGGATTGGTATATGAAAATACCAATTCCAATACTATTTTTGCTTATGTAAAATATGTGGTGCCGGGGTCTCCGGCAGAGCAAAACGGTGTTCAACGGGGAGATGTTTTCAGGAAAATAAACGGCATTTATTTAACGGACGAAAATTATCAGGATCTATTGGGGCAAAATGTTTTGGAAATTGAATGGGCGCAATGGCAGGGAAACATTTTGACGGATACCGGAAATATTTCAACTATAACCAAGGAAGTTATCCAAGAAAATCCTATTTATCAGGTAGAAGTTTTGCATCAAAATGGAAAAAAAATCGGGTATTTGATGTATAACGGATTTATATCGGCTTATGATTTACAGCTCAATGATGTTTTTGCCTATTTTCAAAATGAAAACATAGATGAACTTATCATTGATTTACGCTATAATCCGGGGGGAAGCGTTTTGACTATGAACTATTTGGCATCAATGATTACCGGACAATTTACCGGACAAAAACTTTTGCTTTATCAATGGCATCCGCAAATGCAAGCTTGGATGCAACAATATTATCCCGGAAGTTTGTTTAGAACTTTTAAGGATAAAATCATCGGAGGCAAGACACCGATTAACCATTTGTTTAAAAACAAAGTTTATATTATCACTACCAAGTCCAGTGCTTCGGCAAGTGAAAGTTTAATCAACAGCTTGCGTCCATATATAGATGTTGTTCAGATAGGAACCGAAACGCATGGAAAATACGTAGCTTCCGTTACGCTTTATGATTCTCCGGATTTTAGTAGAAGAGATGTTAATCCCGATCATACTTGGGCTATGCAACCTATTGTATTAAAGGTGGCAAACGTACAAGGAGTGTCTGATTTTGTCAATGGTTTATCTC
>JALSPZ010000306.1 GCA_026985675.1 Flavobacteriales bacterium | reverse complement strand
GTTCCTTTCAACAAATAATAATAAGCTTCTTGGGGTTTAATCAATTGTTTTTTTGGATTTTTGATTTTGTTTAACCATTTTTCTGCGCCCTCCATATCTTCTTTACGCAAACGGAGAAATGCCATCAATAAATATTCATTTCTTACATAGAAAAACAAGATAACCAAGGTAAGCAATATCAACATAATACCATTTCCTATATGAGATTTTGTAAATTGCCATATTGATAAACCGAAAACTATAATAGCCAATGCTAATTTTATATTCTTATGCATATTTCCTTTTTTGTTGCAAAAATAAGGAAAATTATCCGAGATATAAAGTCAAATTTATTTATCCTGCAAAGCAAACACTTTTTTCAATAAATCGGTTGTTCTTTCATTGATATTGCTTCGTATTTGTTTTTCTTCCACAGCAATTTTTTTAAATACGCCATCCATGGCTTTTCGGGTAACATAATCGGTTAAATCGGGATTGACTTTCTCAACAAAAGGAACTTGATTGTATCGTGTGATAATGTCATGCCAAACTTTATCGGCATTTACTTTTTGTAAAGATTGCGCCACTTGGGGTTTAAATTTTTGGTACAATTGTGCCGAAGTTTTCTGTTGCAGATAATTAGTAGCTGCGGTTGGGTCGCCCAAAAGAATATTTTTGGCATCGGTAAAAGTCATATTTTGAATAGCGGATACAAAAATGGGTTTGGCTTCTTTTACGGCATCCGAAGCGGCTCTATTGAGTAACAATAATCCTTGATCGGCTAAATTTCCCAAACCTATATTACGCAAAGTTTTATCAACTTTTTGCAATTCGGCAGGCAAAAGAATTTTTACCATTTGATCTTTGTAAAAACCGTCGGGTTGCATCAGTTGGGTAACTTCTTTATCTATTCCTTTATCCAAAGCTTGTTTCAAACCGGATGCAATTTGTTCGTTGGATAATCCTTCTTGTGGTAGATTTTGAACTACTTGCTGCAATTCGGCACAAGATGACAGCAATGTTATTGTGAATAAAACCACCAAGCTTTTAAAAAAAATATTTTTCATTTGAATTGTTTTTTTATTATAACAAAGTTATACATTTTTATATTACAAAAAAACCTCCGAAAAAAAATCGAAGGTCTTTATCAATAATATCAATTAACGGCTAAGCTTTTTTCTTAGTTACCAACTCGATTACTCTATCGGCTATTTTATCTTGAATACCTTGATTCAGATGACTGGTAAAGCCTACGCAAGAATTATTAATTTCACCTAAAACATAGGCATCGTTTCCGTTTTCATCCCAATCGAGCATAAAATCGGCAGTCCAAATAAGCGGTGCGTCATGCCCCCCGAGTTTTTCCATAATTTCCGGCAATCTTCCCAAAAACATATTGACTAATTTGCTCCATTTTTCGGGTCTGTCATAAGTATATTTTGCACCGGAAAATAAAGTGGCTGAAAAAGCGTCGGCAGAATCGGCAGGTTTTTTATGCACTACAAAAATAGGTTGTTCTCCTACCATCAAGATTCTGATTTCTCCTTCTTTGATACGGGGCATAAAACGCATATCTATCAACATTCCGTTATCTCCTACGATATATTGCGTAGCAAATTCCATAAAATCTTCCAATGTGCGATATTCTACGTGATTATCTTTGGCTTCCGTAAGTTTTAATTTCGTATCCAAAGGCAAAGTGTCGCCGGGTTCATAAGGACGTTCGTC
>JALSPZ010000305.1 GCA_026985675.1 Flavobacteriales bacterium | reverse complement strand
CCTCCTGCGTAAACGGTATTTTCATCATTCGGGTCAACGGTTATTGATAAAGCATGCCAAGCCAGATAAGCCCAGTTTTTGTTTCCTCCATCGGGAATTGCATTCATATTCCAATTCAATCCGGCATCATTGCTGGAAACAATATATTTGCCAATGGTTTGGGGAAAGCCTTCAATGGTTTGATTTAAAGATTTTGCGGCAAAAACAGCATAGATTTTATTGGGATTGGAAGGTGCCACAGCAATTTTTACTCTTCCGGGAATATTATAATCGGACGAAGCTTCTATTTGCGTTTTATAAGTATCATTGATAGTCCAACTTCCAGGCAAACCTGTATCTGAATACAAAATAGTTCCTCCGCCATTTTCATTAAAATTTCTTTTACTTCCTACAAAAATTCTTCCGGCTGTGGAAATTTCTATGTCTGACGGAGCATAAATTTCATTTGTACCCGGAATAGCAGGTAAAACCTGCTGCCAAGTTTGTCCACCGTCAGTAGAACGATAAAGCCCTTCTGTGGGTTGCGCTTGAAAAACAGCTCCACGATACCTTCCCGAAACTACCCCTGCATATACAACAGAAGAACCATTTTCATTCTTGATAGCTAAATCGGAAATATAAGCAAAATCGGAAGTGGACATCAGACGAGTAAAAGTATTTCCTCCATCGGTAGATTTCCAAATTCCATATCCCCTACCTGAGGATTCACGGTAGATATCAACAATAGCAGTCTCATATTCTCCGGTTCCGACATACATAATTTGCGGATTGTTCGGATCAAAAACAATGGAACTAATGGACAATGTTGGCCAAACATCACTCACAGGATGCCATTCGCTTTGTATATCCGTGATATTGTTATTATACCAAAGCCCACCGGTTGCAGCTCCCGCCCAAACTTTATTTCCGTTGCCAATATTTGGATCAACACAAATAGTTTTAACCCTACCGCCCATATCACTTTGTATGGAAGCCCAACCAAGGTTTTGATTTTTAACATTAAAAATTTTTTGATGCGTTTGTTTTAAAGCTTTTGGAAATCTATCAAAAGGAATGGTTTTCGTTTGTGGGTCTCCCATCATTATATAGTCTCTAAAAGCTGCCGACTCAGGTCTATCAAGTTTTGCATATTGTGAATGATTATTTGAATTTTTAGAATTTATATATATGAAGTATAATATAAAAAAGAATAAAAATCCTTTAAAAAAGTTTTTCATCATTATTAAAGTTTTAAAAATAGAGGCAAAAGATAATAAAAAATAATCTTGAAAAAACAAAAAAGCCCTTAAAAAAAGGACTTTTTAATAAAACAATTATAAAAATAAATTTATTAAACCAATTTAGAAATTTCAAAATCGGACATTTCTTTCACTTCTTTTTCAAATTCACTCAAAGCTTCCATTAGCATATCTGCAATACTTACCAATTGCTTCATATGTCTATCCAGCTCTTCATCTTTCTTTTTTTGAGCAGAATTTTTTGAAGTAAAAAATCCGGTTTTTAAAGGTTTTCTTTTTAGTTTATAAATTTGCATATATTTGTTATGCAACATACTATGGGGCTGTTCTATAGCCTGAAAGGTATCCAAATCAGAAAAAATCTGCCCATCACCATAATACCATTGACCGAAACTACAATCCGTTTCAATCATGGGAGCAGCATCTTTATCTACTGGCAAACCCATATGAATAGCTTTTGCATAAGACA
>JALSPZ010000304.1 GCA_026985675.1 Flavobacteriales bacterium | reverse complement strand
TATACCGGAAAGGTTTATACTACCACCAGCAATACTTTTTATCTTAAACCGTATTTTTTATTGGATTATAGAATTTTATATAAAATAAACAATTATATTATGGCAGGTGGAGGAATTTTTAATATTACCAATACTTATTATGAAACATTTCCCGCCCGCCCCCAACCCGGAAGAAATTTCAACTTAAATATAAATATTAAAATAGAATAATTATGAAAAAAAACAATTTATTATTATTAGCACTGGTTTTATTATTAAGCCTTCAATCGTGCAAAAAAGATGAAACGCCAACATATGAAAGTGAGTTTAAAGACGGAGTTTTTGTTGTCAATGAAGGGCAGTTTATGCACGCCAATGCTTCTTTAAGTTTTATCGACAAAGATTTCAACAACATTCAAAACAATGTGTTCCAAAACATCAATAATCAAACATTGGGAGATGTTGCACAGTCTATGAGTTTTATTGATGACAAGGCTTATATTGTAGTCAATAACTCAAACAAAATTGTCGTTGTCAATCGTGACGACTTAACTTATAAAAGCACGATTGCCACACAATTGATCAATCCGCGATATATGGAATATACCGGTGCAAACAGAGCTTTTGTTAGTTGTTGGGGTGACGGTTTGGATGCCAATGATGATTACCTCGCTGTTATCAATACTGTTCACGATACCTTTATGTATAAAGTTCCCATAAGCGAAGGTCCGGAAAAATTGATTTCCAATGAAGATTATCTTTTTGTAGCTCACCAAGGCGGTTGGGGAACGAATCATATCGTTTCGGTAATCAATTTGGCTACTTTAAACAAAGATGCTGAAATTCTTGTTGGAGATCGTCCCAATTCAATGGTATTAACAGATAACTATTTATGGGTATTAAGCGGTGGCGAACCTTCTTGGACAGGAAATGAAACCGCAGGAAAACTTTCTAAAATTGATTTGAATTCTTTAAGTATAGTTCAGGAATTTGATTTTAGTACCTCTCAACATCCCCAAAATTTGAATATGGATGACGATAAACTATATTTTAATATCGGCAACGATGTTTATCAAATGGATACAACAGCAACCGGCTTACCCGGTAATGCATTTTTAACGTATGATGGAATTGCTATTTACAATATGGAAACCAATGACGGAAAATTATTTATTTCCGATGCCAAAGACTATCAAAGTGAAGGAGATATAGTGATTTATGATTTGGACAACCAACAAAAAATCAAAACTTTTACAGCGGGATTAATTCCGGGAGATTTTGCCTTTAATGACTAAAATCTCATCTTGTGTGTGAAAGAGCCTGCATTTTTTTGCAGGCTTTTTTATAATCTTACTTTTTTCTTAGAAAAACTATAAAGAAACAAAACAATTGCCATAAAAATAGCAATCCTATTTTCCGCACATTTTTAGTTTAAAAAAATAATTTACTAAAAATCAGTGTCTTGCAATTATTTTTTTTAGTTTGAGGTATTAAAATTGAAAAAGGATTACTAAGGCCTAATTTTTAAAGAATTCTGTATGTAACCCATAAAGTTAGATAAAATTAAAATTAAGTTAAAAATCACAAGCAAATGAATTAAGCCCAACGCCATACGAAGTTCTTGCATAAAATTTACGACGAAGAAGCGTAAAAATGTATGCTGTTCGAAGCTCTTGTGAAGTATGAGCAAGAGCAAGTTCATACATTTTAGCTTCAAGGAAGATAAATTTT
>JALSPZ010000303.1 GCA_026985675.1 Flavobacteriales bacterium | reverse complement strand
TTTTGTTTATAAAATTCAATCTTTGTTTCACCGGTTGATTTTTTAAACCCGCGAAACATTCCTTCTGTATTGAAAAACCACGAAATATTACCGTTTTTATCCAACCCGATCATTCCGCCGTCACCACCTAATTTTTGCACTTGCATAATACTTTCTTTTTGTGCTTTATCCAAAGAATATTTTTTATACTTCATCAATTCCGAAACCGTATGAGCGGCTAATGTTCTGATAAAATATTCTCCGGTTCCGGTGCAAGATATTCCACAAGTTTCATTATTTGCATAAGTGCCTGCTCCTATTATGGGAGAATCTCCAATACGACCATATTTTTTGTTCATTAATCCGCCGGTAGACGTTCCGGCAGCAATATTTCCGTTTTTGTCCAATGCAACACAACCTACGGTTCCGAATTTATGATCGTCAATGTATTGATTAAAATTACCTTTAATTCCATTGACAGCTACTTTTTTTCCTTGGATTTTTTCCAATTGTTTCACTCGTTTTTCAATGATGAAATATTCGGGATTTTTCATTTCAATTCCGTATTGTTTTACAAACTGTTCGGCTCCGTCGCCGCAAAGCAAGACGTGTTTGGAGCTATCCATAACAATTCTTGCAGCAGAAATAGGGTTTTTTATATGATGCACTCCGGCAACAGCTCCGGCATTCAAAGTCTTTCCATCCATAATTGATGCATCCATTTCCACCTGTCCCAAGTTATTTAAAACTGCTCCTTTTCCGGCATTGAACAAAGGAGAATTTTCCAGAATGTTAATGGTTTTTTCTACTGCATCTATTGCCGAACCACCGGTTTTTAAAATTTGATAACCTTTTTCCAGTGCCTCATTCATTTTTTCTTTATAAAGTTTTTCTTGTTCCGGAGGCAAGTTTTTAATATATCCGGCGCCTCCGTGAATAACAATTGCAAATTTTTCAATCGATTGATCCTTTTCAGATGAACCGGTTGGAGTTTCTACTGGGTTTTCCTGACAAGCAAACAAAGTCAATAAAAACGTAAGTAGAATTAAATTTAATTTTTTCATAGGAGTTTATTTATATAAAATTTTGACTTCCGGATCATATAAAATTTTGTAGTTCTTTGGTAATTTGTTTAATGGTATTTTATAAATGTTCTTTTCTTTATCAACGGGAAAATTGATAAAATATTTTTTTGTCGGAAATTCGATTTCGATCGGAAAATTCAATTGATAATAAGGTGGTTCTTGATGGAAAATGATATAGAGAAAATTTTTATCTTTTTTTGTTTCAAATCTCAACTCGGGAATTCCCGAACGATAAAGCCATTGTTGAAAAAATTCTTGTAAATTCATTCCTGATATTTTCTCCGACAAATTAATAAAATCAGTTGTGGAAGCGTTTTTGTTTCGGTATTTTTTATAGAAATCTTTTAGTAGTTTAAAGAAATTTTTATCTCCTATTTTTTGTCTGAGCATATGCAAAACCCAAGCTCCTTTTTCGTAAGAATTGGGGTTTAATAAATTGAATAGTCTTTCCTTTTCGGTATAGACAACCGGATTTCTTTTGAATAAATTATATCGGATAATTTTATCACGCTCCATTTTCATACGTTTTTCAAAAGCTTTTTTTCCGTATTTATGTTCGATAAACAAATCGGTTAAATAGGTAGCAAAACCTTCACTAAGCCATATATCAGACCAATTTTTTTCGGTAACGGAATTTCCAAACCATTGATGTCCAACTTCGTGAGCTATCAAATTTTCTGTGGAAGAAGTTCCGTCAACCGTTTTTTCATTGTAAAAAATATTGCCGGCATTTTCCATTCCGCCAAATCGGGTTTTGGATTGAACATTGGCTAATTTCTTGTAGGAATACGGTCCGATGATGCTGTCATAAAATTTAAGAATTTCTACTGCCGGTTGATAATCGTCAAGTCCTTTCAGTGGTGAGTTTTTGTATATCCATCCACTGATGGGGATGTTATGAAAAATCTCATAATTTTTGATATTGAAATCTGCTGCTCCAAAAACCATTACTTTGGTAGGGTAGGGGACTTCCGATTGGTATTTCCATATAATTTTTCCTTTGTTTTTTATTCTGGAAATAAACTTTCCGGAAGCTACAACTTCATAATGTTCAGGGGCGCTTATTTCAAAAGATACCAATGCTTTATCCGAAGGATGATCAATTACAGGCAACCAATAATGCGCACGATTGGGCCAATTATCTCCAAAAAATGTTCGTGAACCATATTTGTTTCGGCTGATATATAACCCGTCTTTCGGGATACCTGAGTAAAATATTTCAATCGTAAAATCTTTGTTGATATTTCGAGAAATAAAGAAACTAATCTTATTTTTTTCAAATTTATATCGATTGAATTCTTTTCCGTTCAAAAGTATTTTATGGATTTTCATTCCTTTGTTGCCGGAAGTTTTTTTATCAAAATCTAAATTAAAATTTGTAATTTTCGTTAATGGATGAATTTTAATCTTGGCATGACCGAAAATTTGGTCAGTGCTGTCATTTATGTTTATTTTAAATTGATAAGATAATATATCAACTTTTTTTATTTGTGGATTATTGTATTGTGCAAATAACACTAGTCCGTAGAAAATAAATATTGATGATATTAAATTTTTCGTGTATTTAAAGTTTATGTTCATTTCATTAAAAAATGTGTGTATAAACAAAAATACATTAAATTTTTTTATTTTAATAGTTATGATTTTAATCAATTTATTAAGTTTTCATTTTTCACTAAAATTTTGCATCTTTGTTTGTTAAATTTTTTAATTATGCGTTACAATATATTATTGATATTTTTTTTAATATCATCCAAAATCTTATCTGCACAAGATATTCATCCCTTATATAAAGGAGAAGCACAAATAAAATGGGTGGACAGTATTTACAAAACACTGTCTTTGGATGAAAAAATCGGGCAATTGTTTATGCCTTTTATTCCCTCTTCACCTGATAAAAAAAATAAAGAACATATTTTGAAATTGATAAATCGATATAAAATCGGCAATTTCTTTTTTCTTAAAGGTCATCCTTCCGATGAACAATATTTGAATGCTTTTATACAAGCAAATTCAAAAGTTCCTGCAATTACAGCTATTGATGCCGAATGGGGTTTGGCTATGCGATTGGATTCCACGCCAAAATTTCCTTGGAATATGACACTTGGTGCAATTCAAAACGATAGCATCATTTATAAAATCGGGAAAGCAATAGGTCAAAATTGTAGAAACGTAGGGTTTCAAATGAATTTTTCTCCGGTTTTGGACATCAATACCAATCCGGAAAATCCTATAATCGGCAATCGTTCTTTTGGTGAAGATAAAGAAAATGTTGCTCGTAAAGCTTATATGATGATGAAAGCTTTACAAGAAAACAAAATTCTTACAACAGCTAAACATTTTCCCGGACACGGTGATACCAGTCAAGATTCTCATAAAACTTTGCCTAGTGTAAATTTTACGTATAACAGAATTTGGAATACCGAATTATATCCTTATAAAAAGTTGATCCCTGCCGGTTTAACAGGAATTATGATTGCGCATTTGAATGTTCCTTCATTGGATTTTGTCGGGCTACCCACTACTTTGTCCAAACCGGTGGTAACCGACTTGTTACAACATAAATTGGGTTTTCAAGGCTTGATTATTACAGACGCTATGAGTATGAAAGGCGTGGCGGATTTTATTGAGTCCGGAACAGCCGATTTACAAGCTTTTTTGGCTGGAAACGATATTTTGTTGGGAACTGTGGAACTTGAAAAAGCTATTAAAGATTTTAAAGAAGCTTATAAAAAAGGAATTATCAAAGATAAAAGATTGGAAAATTCCGTTAAAAAGATATTAATGGCAAAATATTGGTCGGGGCTTAATGATTGGAAACCTTCATTGCAAAAAGAATTTTATCCTACACACAAAGATAGCGTGCTGAATCAGATTGCTTATGAACAAGCAGTTACTTTAATAAAAAATGATAATAACTTTTTACCTATTGTAGATTTGGAACAAAAATTTGCTTATGTGCCAATGGGTGATGATAAATATGATGTTTTTTACAAGTATTTGAATAAATATGTTCCTGTTGATTTAGTAAAAATTGATAATCCTGCAGATGTAGAAAAAAAACTTAAAAACTATGATGTGGTAATTGTCGGGTGGCATAAATCGTCCAGAACTCCTTGGTCTCCTTTCAAATTCTCTCAAAAAGATAAAAAAATTCTTGAAAAGATAACCGCATACAAACCCAGTGTTTTGGATGTATTTACTTCTCCTTATGCATTGATAAACGTAATTGATAAAATAAGCCCGAAAGCAGTGGTTGTTTCTTATCAAAATGATTATTTTCCTCAAAAAGTATCACCCCAAATGATTTTCGGTGCATTATCTTTTAAAGGAAAATTGCCGGTGAGCATCAATTCAAAATACCGGTTAAGAACGGGAATTATTACTCAACCTATCAAACGTTTGTCCTACGGTTATCCCGAACAAGTGGATATGGACAGCCGAAAGTTGCAAAGAATAGATTCGTTGATGAATTTTATGATAGATACTTTGGCAGCACCCGGTGGTGTTGTTTTGGCTGCCAGATTTGGAAAGGTAATTTTTGAAAAAACTTACGGTTATCAAACTTATGACAAAAAACAAAAAGTCAAAGCAACCGATTTATATGATTTGGCTTCTGTAACCAAGGTTATTTCCGCTACTACCTTGATGATGAAAGCCTATGATGAAGGTTTGTTTAAATTGGATGATAAATTGGGAGATTTAATGCCCTTGCTCAAAGGAAGCAATAAAGATACCATTAAAGTAAAACAGGCTCTTTCGCATTATGCCAAAATAAAATCGTGGATTCCTTTTTATTTGGAAACCATTGATACTAAAACCAAAAAATGGAAAAAAGGTTATTATAAGAAAAAACCCGATAAATTATACAGCATTCAGATTGCTGAAAATATGTATATGCGTAAAGATTTTATCCATCATATTTGGGATACCATTGCCAAGGTTCCTCAGTATAAAGAATTAAAATATGTTTATAGCGGATTGCCTTTTTATCTGTTTAAAAAATTTATAGAGGATAAAAAAGGAGTGGGAATGGATAAGTTGGTAGACTCATTATTTTACCGTCCAATGGGTGCAACGACTTTGACTTATAATCCCTTGAAAAAATTTCCTGCTTCACGTATAGCTCCAACGGAAGTGGATGAATATTGGAGGCATCAGGTTTTACGTGGACACGTTCACGATATGGGAGCTGCAATGCTTAATGGTGTTTGTGGAAATGCAGGTTTGTTCGGTGATGCAAATGATCTGGCAAAAATGATGCAAATGCACCTAAACAAGGGTTACTACGGAGGCAAACGATATATCTCCGATACAACGGAAGAAGCTTTTAACAAACGATATTTTGCCAAGGATAGTATACGTCGTGGGTTGGGTTGGGATAAACCCCAATTCAAAGGACATCCTGGTCCTACTTTTGAAGAAATATCTCCCAAAAGCTTTGGGCATCAGGGCTTTACCGGAACTATGGTTTGGGCAGACCCCGAAGAGCAAATTGTTTATATATTTTTATCCAACAGAACTTATCCGAAAATGGAAAATAGATTATTATACGAACTTAACATAAGAAGTGAGGTCCACCGTTTGATATATGAAGCCTTGAATCATCCTAAACATAATTATCATAATCACAGTACATTAGACCCTTATAAAAATTGGAAACATAAACAACATAAAACGGACAGTTTGCAGCAAAACAAGCCAATAAAAAATGGACATTGAAAATAACGAACGGTATATAGAATATCTGGAAAAATTTGTTACGGAACAAAGAAAACAAACTTTTAAAGAGGTTTTAGATAAAAGAACCCGTTATTTTACGGTGGCACTTGAAGATTTATATCAAATGCACAATATCAGTGCTGTTGTTAGAAGTTGTGATGTTTTTGGCTTGCAAGATTTACATATTATTCAAAAGAAATACGATCCCAAACTTTCACATTCCATAGCCAAAGGAGCTGAAAAATGGTTGGATATTCATAGATATACCGATACAATTGATGCCGTTAGACAATTAAAAAACAAAGGATATAGAATCGTAGCCACTACTCCTCACACCAATGATGTTTTATTGGAAGAATTTGATATATCAAAACCGGCGGCTTTTTTCTTTGGTGTGGAAAAGGACGGTTTATCCGAAACACTCTTGCAAGAAGCAGATGAATATTTAAAAATCCCTATGTTCGGTTTTACCGAAAGTCTTAATATCAGTGTAGCTGCTGCTTTAATTATGCATAGTGTATCAACTCGTATGAGAAAAACCGGTTTGTCTTGGCAATTATCTCCCGAAGAAAAAAGAATAATCTACCGTCAATGGTTGGAAAAAAGTATTAAAAGCATAGAACTTATAAAGAAAGACTATTTTAAGGAAAAATAATTTTGTATCTTATTAGTTTTCTTTACGGTAGCTTAAATAACGTGAGTTAGATAAAAGAATCGAAGCAAAATTCAATAAATACGTGAGATATAAACTAATTTTTATTAAACTAACGGGTTAATTTAATAAAAATTAGTGCAGTAGATTGCGTGTTTATTGGATTTTGGATCGAAAAAAAAATTATTTGCTAATTAAAATTATATTTCTTTAAATATTTTATGAAATGCATTAAAAATCAATAATCTATAATAAATAAAGAATATTTTCTTATGTCGAACTCACGTTAAATAATAACCAAAGAAAAAAGACAAGATTTTTAACAAAAATTTAGCAGCAAAAAAGCAATAAATAAGCTCAAAAATGGTTATATTTATATCCGAAAAACCTAATATATTATGCCGAGAGCTTTTTATAATTATACGCTTACCATTTTGGAAAAAGTGAGTTTTAATCCTCAATTGTTTAAAAAAGAATTAGAAAAAGCTTATCAATCCTTTTTGCCGCACGAAAGACTGGAACTAAAACTTTGGTTAAAAAAATTTTTAATCAAACATCCGCAACTGGCTAAGGAACTTTCACAAATGGATAAATTTCAAGGGCAGGATTTATTGCCTTCCGTTTAGTTTTTTATTAGCGTCGGCGTCGCTTCAAACAACGGCGATAATAAGCACATTTCGAAACTTCCCGAATATATTCGGACTAATCGATGTGCATCTCGATACAATTTTTCTCGCATACTCGAAAAATCACTCGATGTGACAGTTCGTTATAAAATATCGTAATGTCAGTTCGAGTGAAAATGCGAAGGATGAGAATTTTTGTATCGAGAACTTGTATCGAGAACCTTGTCAGTTCGAGTGAAAAATACGACGACAGGAGTATTTTTTGTATCGAGAACTCTTTAATAACAATAGCATCTCAATACAATTTTTTTCACATATTTAAAAATCATTCGACCTGACCTTTTGATGTGGTTCAACCTATATTCTTTCAAGTGTCGGTATCGCTTGAAGAGACGTTATTACTTTCTTTAAATATTTTGTTTTTTAAAAAAGTCATACAAACTCATATAAATTTATTTTTCAGTAAATAATTCCCCGTTTTTTATTACTTTTAAAGTTCAATTTATAAGTAATGAAACGAATAGGTTACTTCGTATTAGGCATAATATTCGGGATAATCTTATTGCTTTTTTATCAAGAAAAGCAAAAAAACAAGGCTATACACTTGCAAAGTCACACTTTGCAACAGCAAGTAAA
>JALSPZ010000302.1 GCA_026985675.1 Flavobacteriales bacterium | reverse complement strand
TTTTACAAAACGGATGAAGAATTTTTCATCCGTTCTGTATTTTTTATCTTATAATAAGTTTTTGAGAAGTATTTTTTGTTTTTATAAGATAAACACCTTTTTTTATTCCTTTCAAATTATATTCTTTATTTTTTTCGTAAAAATATTTTCTTACGGGTCTCCCCTTTGTATCGTAAAGCAAAATTGTTTCTCCGTATTTTATATTTTTAGTATCAATTTTAAAATAATCTGTTGCGGGATTTGGGTATATTTTCATATGATTTGTTTGAACAAAATGATCCAGATTGTTTGTTTGAACATTCCAAGTAGCCGTAAATAAACCTCTTCCGTGTGTAGCAGCTACTACTTTATTGTTATCCGTTCGTATGTCCAACATATCGACTCGCACATTTGGAAATCCGCTTTCAGGTAACCAATTGACATTTGTAGAAGAAATATCATCGGTTGTCCATACCCCTGTTTCGGTAGCCAACATCACTTGATTATCATTTTGCGGATGAAAAATTCCCCATCTTATCGGCATATCGGGTAAATTTCCTTCCTTGTTTTGCCAAGTTTGTCCTCCGTCGTTAGATAGCCAAACGGATTGCACACCATAATTGGAAATAATTACCAAAATCTTTTGTCCGTTTTGTGTTGTTTGAATACAAGAGATAAAACCCGCAGGGAAATTGTTTCCATCAATTTCTGTTGTAGTAATAGTATTCCTGATGTTTGTTGAACGATAAAGCTTTCCGTCTGCCGTTCCAACCAATAAAGTATTTTCATCAATTAACCGAATGGCTGAGAAAAAACTATTGGCATTTGACCCGATATTGATGAAGCTTCCCGTATAATTATTGTTTTGCAACAGATTATCCAAACGCAACAGTTCATTATTTCGGTTCCCGTGCAAATCACTGGCAATTGCCCAAATGGTGTTATTAACCGAATCGTAATCAAAAGTTGAAGTAAATAAACCCGAAGGATAATCGGAAATATAATCATAATCGCCACTATTGGTGTTCCATACCAAAAAAGAATTATCATAAGTTGTAGTAATCAATAATCCATCTTCATTGGTGTCAAATGCACAGAAAGCGCCATCTCCACCCATAACCATATCGTTCTCAGTCAAATCCGAACCGGTATATAGCAAACTTCCATTGTCTTGAAGTCCACCTAAAATTTCTTCATTTCCCAATTGCTTGATAGCACAAGAATAGAATTGCAAGGTGGAAAGATGATGATTTCTTTTTTCAAAAACCGGAATATTTTGATCAATATTTTGAGAATAAAAAACTCCTCCATCGGTAGAAATCAATAAATCAGATGAATATTGATTGATAAATTCCAGATGATGAATGTCCGCATGAACATATTCGTCCGATCCTCCGAAATACATTCCTGTCCAATCGGATAACTTTTGCCAAATTGCACCTCCATCGGTGGTTTTATATAAATCCAATCCTCCTGCGTAAACGGTATTTTCATCATTCGGGTCAACGGTTATTGATAAAGCATGCCAAGCCAGATAAGCCCAGTTTTTGTTTCCTCCATCGGGAATTGTATTCATATTCCAATTTAATCCGGCATCATTGCTGGAAACAATATATTTGCCAATGGTTTGGGGAAAACCTTCAATGGTTTGATTTAAAGATTTTGCGGCAAAAACGGCATAGATTTTATCGGGATTGGAAGGTGCCGCAGCAATTTTTACTCTTCCGGGAATATTATAATCGG
>JALSPZ010000301.1 GCA_026985675.1 Flavobacteriales bacterium | reverse complement strand
CAAGCAGTTGTCTGTTCTCGATATTTTGCTTGATTTGATATGGATTTTCATTTTGCAAATTGATCAATCCGTTTAAGATGGCTTGTGTGCTTTGCCAGTTGTTCAAGGGATTATCTTTTGTATAAGAAACATTGTTGAGCAGCCGAATGGTGTTTTTGCTATTGATTTTCCAATGATACATCAAGTCGTTGCGAAGGGAGAATGTGTTATTGTCGGTGCTATTTTGTATGTTATTCTCATTTGAAAGATAGTTGGACAAAATATTTTCATTGGCATTGGAGCGACTAAAATTACCTGATATTTCGGCATCAAAATATTGACGAAAACTCTTCTTGTAGCGATAGTGCAGTTTACCAATTCCGTTGGTAGTCCCTTGATTTTGACGGGTATTTCTAACTTCGGTTGTATTATTATTCAAATAGGTATTTGCATCGGTTTGAGCGGTTTTCATATTTTGATTGGAAAAAATTCCGTAAATACTGAATTCCGTTTTATTACCAAAATCCTGTTGCCACTGCAAAGCATTGAATTTATCTTGTTTACTGACAAAATTTTCCGGAAAAAGCAAACCCGATACCCATTTGAAATTCTGAAATGACGAACGCATTTTACCAAAATCCGAAATTCCACCTTCAAAACGCATAAAGTCTTGAAAATCCATCGGCGATTCACCTGCATTATTCAGATTTCCGATATAACTCAAATTGGTTTTCGGACTGTAATAGAACAGATTGGCTTTTGCCAAATAATGTTTATCGTTGCTTCCGCCGGCTACCAAATCTCCAAAGACAAAATGTTTTTTTCCTTCTTTGAGTTTGATATTGATAATCATTTTTTGTTCGTCGGTCAATCCTTTCATAAAACCAATACTATTGTAATCATTAACGGCTTGGACTTTATCCACCGCACCGGCGGGTATATTTTCTACGGCTAATTTGGTGCCGCCGCCAAAAAATTCTTTTCCCTCGACCAATACTTTACTCACTTTTTTGCCCATTACGGTAACGCCACCGTTTTTGTCCACTTCTACTCCGGGCAGTTTTTTCAATACATCTTTGAGTTTTCGTTCTTCGCCGGTTTTGAATTTATCGGTTTTGTAAACTATGCTGTCTCCTTGTATTTTTACAGGCATATCTGCCGTTATGACCACTTCTTCCAATTGATTTTGTTGTTCGTATAAAACAATATTTTTAACCATATCATTTGACAAACTATCCACTTGAAAAACCACAGGTTTATAGCCCATAGAAAGCACTTTTACTTTGTAGGCATATTTTTTTAGCAGATGGAGTTGATAGTTGCCGTTATCATCGGTCATCGCAAATACCGGAGCTAATTGCACATTTTGAGCTTCCGCCATAAGATTGGCAAAAACCACCGGCTGTTTTAAACTGTCGGTTACTTTACCTTTGATAGTAAACTCTTGTGCAAAAGAGTTTATACTGATGAATAATAAAATGTATTGTAGTATTTTCAATTTTTAGTTAGTTTCTTTTTCATAATCATCAAGGCAGATAAAAATGCTATTAGTCAATACAAAAAATAGTAAAATGAATCATTTTATTTTAATTATCATTTTTACATACTTTAAAGAATTATTTTTTTTCTTATTTAGAAATTAATCATCTCCGATATTTTTCCATTAATTCCATTTTTTTATTCCACATTCTATTTTCTAATTTTACTTTTGTAATAGGCTCTCCTTCGGTTGGGGGATTTATTTTTA
>JALSPZ010000300.1 GCA_026985675.1 Flavobacteriales bacterium | reverse complement strand
CAAGATTTGGATATGTTGATTATCACTCCTACATTTTTACACAATAAGGCAGAAGAATTAGCCGGTATGCATAGAGCAATAGGACAAAATACTTTTGTGGCGGATTTGGATAAAATTTATAATGAATTCGGAACCGGAAGTCAAGATATTGCCGCTATACGTAATTTTATCAGGTATATTTACAATAATGCTTCATCGCCACAAAATCGTTTAAAATATGTTTTGATGTTTGGTGATGCTTCTATTGATTATAAAGGGCTTTTGTCCGAATATGAGATATCCAACGGACAACGCACAAGTATTGTCCCGATTTATGAAGAACTTAATCCTTTCAGTTTAACTGACGGTTCCTTTTGTTCCGATGATTATTTTGTATTAATGGATAACAATGAAGGATATATGGATGGTTTGGAATACCCTGATATCGCTATTGGAAGAATGTTGGTAAGAAATGAACAAGATGCGAATGTTTTAATAGATAAGTATAGACATTATTTTTCACAAGTATCTATGAAACCCTGGCGAACCTATGTTACTTTATGGTCGGACGATTGGGATAAACAAGGCGATAATTTTATTGTAAATGTTGAAAATCAAGTTGCTGATGGAATTAAGCAGTATCACCCTGAAATAAATATAGATAAAATTTATATGGATGCTTATGTGCAGGTTCAAACACCGGGAGGAGCAAGATATCCACAAGCCAAGAGAGATTTGCTCAATAGATTTGAAAAAGGGAGTTTGTTGATAGGATATATCGGACATGGAAACGAATTGGTATTGACACATGAACGTATGTTGGAGTTGAATGATGTTTTGCGAATGAGAAACTATGATCGTCTACCGATTTTTACAACCTTAACTTGTGAATTTGGAAGGTTTGATAATCCACGTGCTGAAACCACGGCAGAACACATGCTTTGGAATGATAAGGGAGGCGCATTAGCTTTGGTTACAACAGTTAGGGAAATTTGGGTTAATTCAGCCGATACTATGAATATTCTTTTTTATCGTTATGTTTTCGGAACTTATCCTGGTCTTTCCGGAACAATTGAATATAATCCTGCGGAAGCTTTACGTTTAGCTAAAGTAGCCTATGGAGCTGAAACGAAATTTTTGGTAACCTATCTTGGAGATCCGGGTTTTGATTTGGCTATCCCTAAGCCAAAAATAGTAATGACTAAAATTAATGGTAAACCCACGGATACTATCCGTGCCTTACAAAAAGTAAAAATTGAAGGGGAAATAAGAGATGCTAATAATAGTTTATTAAATAATTATAATGGAAAAGTATATCCTGTCATTTTTGATAAATATCAAGAAAAGCAGACTTTGAATAATGATGGGGAAGGAAATATTATTAATTTTCAAAAACTGGGAAGAACTATCTTTCGAGGAAATGCCGAGATTGTAAATGGTAAATTTTCTTTTGAATTTATTGTTCCTAGAGACATAAATATTGCTTATGGTTCTGGTAGAATTAGTTTTTATGGAGAAAACGGTTCTTTGGAAAAGATGGGGTATAATGAAAGTATTACCGTAGGTGGTATAGATCCAAATGCCGGCGAAGATAATACACCACCCCAAATTGAAGCTTATATGAATGATACAAATTTTGTCAACGGAGGAATTACAGATACCAATCCTTATTTACTTTTACAACTTTTCGATGATAATGGTATAAATACCGTTGGCGGAGTAGGTCATGATATTACCGCTGTTTTAGATGATAATATATCAGATGTTTATATTTTAAACGATTTTTATGAAGCCGCCCCAAATACTTATAAAAGCGGAAAAGTAAAATACCGCTTGGTAGATTTGGAACCCGGATGGCATACTTTAACTATTAAAGCTTGGGATGTATATAACAATTCATCCACCACTCAAATACGTTTTCAAGTCGTATCCAATGAAGAATTAAAATTGGAAAAAGTTCTGAATTATCCTAATCCTTTTGTAAATTATACGGAATTTTGGTTTACACATAATCATCCTTTTGAAGATTTGGATGTTATGGTACAAGTCTATACCATTTCAGGAAAATTGGTTTGGCAACATCGTCAAACGGTTCTGACAACCGGATTTTTATCCAGAGATATTATTTGGGATGGACGAGATAATTTCGGCAATAAACTTGCAAAAGGAGTTTATGTATATAAGCTAACTGTCAGAACTTCTACCGGAAAAACCGCTAAAAAAATAGAAAAACTCGTTATCTTGTAACAAAAAATTGTAAATTTGTAATCCTTATAATAAATACTTATGAAAAAATATTTTTTATCTTTTTTTATATTGATAATATTTCAAATACACGCACAACAAGATAGTCGTGTAATTACGACTGCCGTTCCTTTTGTAACAGTAGCAAGTGATGCAAGAGCTGCCGCTTTAGGTGATATGGGTGTCGCAACTTCGGTAGATGCTTATTCACAATATTGGAACCCTTCAAAATATATCCGCACTCCTTATAAAATGGGGGTTGCATTGAGTTACACGCCTTATTTAAGTCAGTTGGTTAATGATATTAAGATTATCAATTTGACCTATTATAATAAGATTAACGACAGAAGTGCTGCCGGAGCCAGTATAAAATATTTCGGTTTGGGAGAAATACAGTTAACCGATGCCAATGGTGTAGCAACAACTACTGTAAACCCCAATGAATTTTATATTGATGCTTCTTATGCATTAAAACTTTCCGAAACTTATTCTATGGCAGTTTCCTTACGGTTTATAAACTCCGATTTAAAATTGGGAACCGGAAATGATGATGCCACTGCAGCCAAAGATTTTTCAGTGGATATTTCCGGATTTTATCAATCCGATCCGATTGATTTTAAAGATTTTGAAGGTGTTATCCGTTTGGGATATAATATTCAAAATCTAGGTCCGAAAATGAAATATTATAAAAGTGATGAAGGAGATTTTCTGCCGACAAATTTGAAGTTGGGTGCCGGTTTTGATTTTATTATGGATGAATATAATACCGTTGGCGTTATATTTGAAACCAACAAACTTTTGGTGCCTACCCCTCCCATCAGAGATAATAACGGACAAATTATTTCGGGAAAAGATGATAATGTCAATTGGATGACCGGAATATTTCAATCTTTTGGTGATGCGCCCGGCGGTTTTTCGGAAGAATTAAAAGAATTTCAATGGTCTTTAGGGACAGAATATAATTATTTGGATGTTTTTGCTTTACGTGCCGGATATTTCCACGAAAGTAAAATCAAAGGAGATCGTAAATTTTTCTCGATAGGTGCCGGGTTTAAATACAACTATATGGTGTTGGATTTCTCTTATTTGTTTACTACCGGTGCTTTAACCGGTGCTTTGGATAAAACAATGCGATTTTCTTTGAGCTTTAATTTGGATGAAATCGGTACTACAAGTGAAGGAACCAAACAAGAATAAATTTGAAAATTTATTGTGAAAAAAATAAAACTATTTTCAGAAATTACAGTATTTGATTCATTGGACGAATTGGATAATGGTACAAAAAAATTAATGGAGCAAGCCATTGCTGCACGTGAGATGGCTTATGCCCCGTATTCTCATTTTCGTGTGGGTGCGGCTCTTTTATTAGATAATGGAATCACGGTTACGGGAAATAATCAGGAAAATGCGGCTTTTCCTTCCGGTTTATGTGCCGAAAGAGTTGCTATTTACGCAGCAGGCGCACAGTATCCGGAAAATGTTATTTTGAAAATGGCTATTTCCGCTCGTTCCGAAAACCATAAATTGGATAAACCCATACCTCCTTGTGGAGCTTGTCGTCAAGCTATAGCCGAATATGAAATCAAACAACATAAAAACATAGAAATCTATTTTATGGGTGAAACCGGAGAAGTTTACAAATCCGACTCTCTGGCTGACTTGCTCCCGCTATTGTTCGCTCCCGATAATTTATGATTTAACACAAAACTTCCTTTGTTAATATCGATAAATCGTATATTGTATTGACTTGCGGTATGTTGCCAACGCTTAATATAAGAGGGATAATTACTTGCATCGGCTATAATTATTTTCGGTTGATATTTTCTGATCACTTTTTCCAGATTTATTTTCGGAGAATGATGAAGCGCTATAATATCAATAGGTAAATCTCTAAAATTCCATATCCCCGAACTGTCAATATGCAAAATGTTTTTTCCATCAAAATTTTGTATGAATTTTAAACTATCAAAGGAAATTTTTTGAAAATGATTCTTAAATCCATTCAATAGAAACGAATCTATTTTTTCTTTTTTGTTATAAAATTTTAAATAATCCCCTTGACTTTCCGCAACCAAATCCGTTCCGTATTGATGTAAAAAATACAGATGATGTTCTTTTGAAATTTTATATTTTTTGACAATGGTATAGGATTGTATGGAAATTATCAATAATAGACTTGTAATCAATAATTTGAAATTAATTTTCTGTTTAAACCATTGATATAAAAGGAATATGGCAAAAAAACTGAATATCATCAAGAATTTATCAAAATAAATATTAGGTATGGAGCTTTTTTTTAAAGAAGCAATATGATTATTTAATTCAAGCAGTAAGTTCAATAAATAATGAAAAATTTTGAATAAACTTGTCAATTGAATGCCGGATAAAGATAATATCATTATTGAAAATCCATAAATCAGAATTACAAACAAAAACGGAATTATTATAAGGTTAGCCAATAGGAAATAAGTAGGAAAAAGATGAAAATAAAATAAACTTAATGGTAAAACTCCAAGTTGGGCGGAAAGAGAAACCATAAACAAATCTGTAAACCATTTAAAGGGCTGTTTCCAATTTTTAAAAGGTTTTGAAAAAATAGGAAAAAAGCTGACAATACTCAAAACCGCAAGGAAACTCATTTGAAATCCTATTTGATAAATTATTGCGGGATTTATTAATATCATTATAAATGCAGCCGAAAAAAGTGTGTTATGAATATTGGTTTCTCTCCGAAGTTGCAAGCCGATTTGTAAAAAACTGAACATAATTACCGCTCGCAAAACCGAAGGAGAAAATCCGGTAAGAAAAGCATAAAACCAGAGAATAAATAGTGTTATTAAAAGAAAAGGAAAATTGCCCCAACGGGTTTTTATAAAATTGAAAATAAAATTTAGAAACCATAATAAAATGCCTATATGAAGCCCCGAAATTGCAAGGACATGAACAGTTCCGGCAGATTGAAAATCGGATAAAGTTTCCTTGGAAATATAATGCCTTTCACCTAAAAATAAAGCACTTGCCAAAGCCAATTCTTTTCCTTTAAGTCCATTTCTTTTGAAAATATTATAAATATGATGTCGTATTTGTTCCGCTATAACAATTACAGAAGTAGAGCTTTTATTTTTATCGGATTTCCAAGCGGTTTTATCCATAAGAATTTCGTGATAAATTCCTTTCTTTGCCAAATATTTTCTATAATCAAATGCATACGGATTTAGAGCTTTCGGCGGAAGTTTAAAATCGTTTTTGTTCAAAAGTAATTTTAAATTTTGCCCGGGTGCCAACGGATTATCGCTCTTTTTTTGTTTAATCAAAATTTTTCCGAAGCTTTCATTTTGATTTATGGAATAAATTTTTCCTATATAACGAAAATAATTTTTGGTGGGTTTCAATCTGTTTTGTATTTCCAGTTGCAAAATATTCGGTTGATTTTTCAGAATATAATGCGAATAATGACTTGAGAAATTACTTTGATTCATTCTTTTTTGTAACAGTATTCCAAAAGAAAAACTTGAAACTACCAAGCCTATGCTAAAAAGTTTATAAGCATTGATTTTTCGATTGGCTAATTTATGCAATGCTAATAATATCAGTAGGAAACCAAAATTTATAAAGAAAAGCATTGGAATAGATAATTCGATAAATTGTCCTGCCATTATTCCTAATATGATAAAAATCGTTATGAAAATAATGGGGAACTTAAAACTTTTCATTAATTTTCGGCTTAATATTGAATAAAATTAATAAAAATATTTTAGTTTGTAATTTTTTATCGGAATAATCGTTTATTTTTTTATGAAACTAAAATTTAAATCGGTTTTTATAATCATTTTATTATTCTTGGGATTCTTTATTACTTTTTCCAATCTATGGGTTAAAAAAGAAGCTGAAAACCGAGTTTATTCATCAATCGAAAAGATTCCTTCAAACAAAGTGGGCTTGGTATTGGGAACATCAAAATATTTAAAAAACGGACAAGTCAATTTATATTTTATCTATCGTATTCAAGCAGCGGTAGATTTATTTAATGCCGGAAAAATAGATTACATATTAATCAGTGGAGACAACGGAAACAAAAATTATGACGAACCGACTGATTTTAAAAACGAATTGATAAAAAACGGTATTCCGGCAGATAAAATTTATTTGGATTATGCAGGTTTTCGAACATTGGATTCGGTGGTCAGAGCCAAAGAAATTTTCGGACTAGGCTCGGTTACTATAATTTCTCAAAAGTTTCATAATGAACGTGCAGTTTTTTTAGCAGAACATTTTGGTCTTAATGCTGTCGGCTTTAATGCAAAAGATGTGCAGGGAATTATTAGTCTGCGTTTAAAAATTAGAGAATATTTAGCTCGCACAAAAGCTGTTTTGGATATAATTTGGAGTGTTCAACCTAAATTTTTGGGTAAAAGAATTAGTATTGGATAGAAATACTTCTTTATTTTAATTAAATTTCTATTATTTTTGGCATTCTATTTGACTTAAAATATTTTATGCAGAGGATATTTTTTTTAATAAATTTAGTTTTTCTTTTTTTTAGTATGAGTGCTCAGCAAACGAGGATTATAAATTTTGCCGGAATGGAATGGGTTGTTCGTTCGGGAAAAGGAAATCCCGCTAATAATTTATGGAGCGATTCAACAAAGTCTGTTTGGGTTGATCAACAAAACAGGCTACACTTAAAAATTAGAAAAATCAATGGAAAATGGTATGCAGCAGAGGTTTTTAGTTTACGCCCGACACATTATGGCAAGCATATATTTTATGTAGCAAATAGGGTGGATTTGTTGGATAAAAATTTGGTAGCCGCCGTATTTATTTATAAAGATGATTTGCACGAGACGGATATTGAATTCTCCCGTTGGAAAATTGAAAATAATAAAAATTCCCAATATGTTGTTCAGCCCGAAAGTAAGGAAAATATGAAACGTTTTGATTTGAAACTATCAGGAGACTTTTCGACGCATATCATCAATTGGCAGCCCGAAAAAATTTCTTTTCAAAGCTATTACGGACATTATCCTGATTTGCCCAATGATAATTTTTTGATAAACCGGTGGTTTTTTAGCCAAAAGAAATTGATTAATGATGATACTTATAAAATTCATATCAATCTATGGATGGCAGATAATCAGCCGCCAAGCGATTTAAAAGAAGCAGAGTTGATTATTGCAAGTATGGATTCACCTATTTCTGCAATACAAATCGAAGGAGAAACTTATCCTGAAATCAGCTTTTATCCCAATCATTACTATGACCACATTTTTGTATATTATTCGGGGCAATTTGAAAAAATACAATATGAAATTACAGATAAAAATGGAAAAGTATTGATTAGCAAAAATCCGAAAACCAATTATTTTTTTATTGATTTAGTAAAGGTTCCCATAGGGACTTATAAACTAAAATTAGTTACAAAAAATAAAATTTATTTTTATAAAATCATTAAAAATTATTGAATTTTTCACTCAAAAAACTTATCAAATCCTAGTAGTTTTTTCTTAATAACAGAGACTAATACATCCGCTTTTTTCAAATCCTTTACTTTCATTAATTGATGTATAGGTTCTTCCAAGGAATGAAAATAT
>JALSPZ010000299.1 GCA_026985675.1 Flavobacteriales bacterium | reverse complement strand
TAATAAGAATAGAAGATTATAAAACTTCCATTGCAAAAAATCTTGAAACCGGAGCAGAAGAACCTATCAGTGTAGAAAAATCCAATGTATTGATTTTTTATACAAAAGACGGAAGTAAAATTGCCGTTCGTCCCAGCGGAACCGAACCTAAAATCAAATTTTATTTTAGTGTTCATAAAGCTTTAAATGATATCAAAGATTATCAAAAAATAGAAAAAGAACTGGATGAAAAAATCGAGAGAATAAAACAAGATCTAAATTTATAATGAATGGATAAACGACTGAGAAAATCTTTTGTAAAATACGTTTCGCCCTATAAAAAATACGCCATATTGAATATTGTTAGTAATATTTTTTATGCACTTTTTTCAACATTGGCTTTTTTGGTTTTTATTCCGTTGCTTAAAGTTTTATTTTCAGAAGATGTCAATAAAGTAGTTACTAAACCCGTATGGACCGGAATAGCGCATATCAAAGCTTATTATACACAATTGCTCAACTATCATTGGATACAATATATCAATGAACACGGTCAAAAACAGGCTTTGACCTTGGTTATTGTATTGGTTATCAGTATTATTTTGCTGAAAAACATTTTCAATTATTTGGCTTTATTCTTTATGACCTATTTACGAAATGGCGTCTTGAAAGATATGCGTAACGATATGTATGACAAAATTTTATCTCTACCGGTTTCTTTTTTTAGCGAACGAAAAAAAGGAGATGTCATCGCCCGTATGACTTCCGATGTCAATGAAGTGCAATTTGCCGCTTTAATAGTTTTGGAAATTATCGTTAGAGAACCTTTGACCATTCTTTTTACCATTGTTACCATGCTCTTGATGAATTATAAATTGACACTTTTTGTTTTTGTATTTACACCGATTGCAGGATATATCATCTCGGTTATCGGAAAAAAACTCAAACGTGATTCGCATTTGGTTCAAAAGGAAAATAGTCAGTTTTTGTCGCAAATAGAAGAAACTTTATCGGGGTTAAAAATTATCAAAGGTTTTAATGCGGAAAATTTATTTTCAAAAAAATTCAGAAAAATCACCCATAACATTTTTAGATATTCCAACCGGATGATCAATCGTCAGAATTTGGCACATCCCGCCAGTGAATTTTTGGGCGTTTTGGTCATTGTAACGATTGTTTGGTATGGAGGAATTTTGGTTTTGGATGAAAAAAGTTTAAGCCCGGCGGTTTTTATTGCTTTCATTGCTTTGGCTTATAATGTATTGACCCCTGCAAAATCAATAGCACGTGCAGGATACACTATTCAAAAAGGAATGGCTTCCGTTGAGCGTATTTTTAATATATTGGATGCTGAAACTCCCTTAAAAGACAAACCGGATGCCATTGAAAAGAAAAGTTTTGACAAAGAAATAAGGTTTGACAAGGTCAGTTTTAAATATGAAGATGAAAATGTTCTTAAAAACATAAATTTTGAAGTTCAAAAAGGACAAACCGTAGCATTGGTTGGACAATCGGGAAGTGGAAAAACTACCATTGCTCATTTGCTTTTACGTTTTTATGATGTAAATGAAGGCGCAATAAAAATCGACGGAGTGGACTTGCGGGATATGACCAAAAAATCTTTAAGAAATTTAATGGGACTGGTTACGCAGGATTCCATTTTATTTAATGATACTGTAAGAAACAATATTGCTTTGAGCAATCCGAATGCATCTATGGATGATATTATACGGGCGGCAAAAATAGCCAATGCTCACGATTTTATTATGGAACT
>JALSPZ010000298.1 GCA_026985675.1 Flavobacteriales bacterium | reverse complement strand
ATCATGCACGAGGGTTGCGGTATGTATCAGTTCCACCACACTGGCACCCCGGTAAGTTCTGTCGGTTATTTGGTCAGCCAACATTTTGGCAGTAAGAAAAATAAACATAGGGCGCATTTGCTTGCCCTTACGAGAAACAATAAAAGCCGTTATGCGATTGAGCAATACAACATTTGTACGCATAGATTGACGGAACTTTTCTTCAAAAAGATCCATTTCATTTTGTATAGGCGCCTTTATTTTTTCAATAATTTTCATTTGTGCTTATTGTATCACAAAGGTAGGATTTTTTGGGATAAAAAATCGGCTTATTTAAAATTTAAGTTTCCATTTACAGTGGTTAGATTTACATATTCTCCTCTTTAAAATTCTTATCCTTAAAATCTTTAAATTTCTCGTTGTGTTTTAGTTTTTCAATGTTTTGTAATATAACAGGAGAAAGATTTTTTATGGGGTTATATAATGTGCTTTCATTAATAGTTTCTTGTGATACCACAGGAAAAATCCGATTGGCTTGATCAAAAAGATACAAAATCAAACTCACTACAACCACTTTAATGGCTACGGATAAAGCTCCACCTGCCAATCTATTGACAAAACCCAAGGCAACTGCTTTTATAAACTTATCCAATATTTTTCCTATCAAATGCATTGCGACGAACACCAATATAAAAGTTACGACATAAGAAAGAATTTTCAAATCTTCCGGATCTTTATGTAGTATTTGTGCCAAATAATCCGTAGATAAATATGAAAAATGAATGGCTGCATAGATGGCTAAAATTATGGCGATAAATGAAACCAACATATAGATAATTCCTTTTTTAAATCCGTTGTAAAATCCCCAAGCCAAATATAGAGCGATAAGCAAATCAAAATAATTCATAATGTTATTTTTTTCGATGTTTTTTATCTATAATCGATATAAATAAATTTTTCAAATCCAAAAGCTTTATATATTTTTGCTTTTAAATTTTAACAAATATATAAAATTATGAAACAAATTTTGTTTATGTTTCTTTTGGGACTTATTTTAAGTGTTGTTGGTTGTAAACATTCTTCCAAAAAAGCTGATGGAAAATCCGGAGAAACAAAACTTGTTCAAAAAGTTTTTTATGATAAAGAAAAAAAACATTTCAAATCGGTTAAGCAATTGACCTTTGGAGGAGATAATGCAGAAGCCTATTGGAGTTTTGATGATAAGAAATTGGTTTTTCAAGCACGAAATCCTCGTTGGAATGTGCCGTGCGACCAAATATTTGTTATGAATGCCGACCAAGTTTTGGATAGCGTCCATATGCCTAAAATGTTAAGCACAGGGTTTGGTCGAACTACTTGCAGTTATTTTTTACCCGGAGATAGTTTAATCGTTTATGCTTCAACTCACGAAGCCGATAAAGCTTGTCCCCCCGAACCTAAGAAAACAAAAGATACTTATGTTTGGCCGGTTTATGATACTTATGATATTTACGTTGCCGATTTACAAGGACATATCAAGAAAAAACTAACCGACCAACCCGGTTATGATGCGGAAGCTACCGTATCTCCCGATGGAAAAAAGATCGTTTTTACTTCTACTCGTAGTGGTGATTTGGAACTTTACACAATGAATATTGACGGAACGGATGTCAAACAAATTACCAACGAATTGGGTTATGACGGAGGAGCTTTCTTTTCTCCGGACAGTAAACAGATTGTTTTTAGAGCTTCCCGTCCAAAAACTCCCGAGGAAATAAAAAAATACAAGGATTTGT
>JALSPZ010000297.1 GCA_026985675.1 Flavobacteriales bacterium | reverse complement strand
TGGAATGGCTATTTCTCCTGATTTAACCCAAGAAATCAAAGTTTCAATTAATGGTTGATTTACTGAATATTTTTGAGAACTCATATATCTAATTTCCTTAATCTGTTTAGTTTTCTTTTAATGCACTACAACTTGTTTATATAACCACCTTTTTCCCGATAAAATACCAAATTTGGAATGTTATCAGGATCTTTTAGTGGCTTATATATTACAAAAATAGCAAATATTTTTATATAACAAAATTTTTTAGTAAAATAAGCTTAATTAAAAAGAAGAGTTTTTCATATTAATTTTTTTCAAAAACAGAACAATTCCATCCTAAATATTTTTTTTAAACAAAAGTAATATTTTGATTTATAATAAGTTGAGTGTATTTTTAAGCCTTATCGGCATACGAGGATTTTTCGTGAAATTTGAAGTGAATGGAACGTAAAACTGTCTGCTGTTTGAGGTAACGTTAAGGTTGTATTTAGAAAAAATATTCAGCAGAGTTCAGACAGTTTAGTGAAATGAACAAAAAATTCAGAAAAATACTCGTCAGCCTAGATTTTTGTTACCATTGAGCAAAGTCGAAATCTTCATCGATGGAAAAAGTAAAAATTAAATTTATTTAGGACAGGATTGAAAACAGAAAGATAAAATCATTTATGCATTAATTACTATAATTAAGTAAAATATAACCACATCCTTAATAAGGACAATCAAATTAAAAAATCCCGTATCTTTGGAGCATAAAAAAATATTATGAACTATTTTGAAGTAGCATCCATTCTGGTAAGTTTATCTGCTATTTTCGGATATATCAATGAAAAATATCTCAAACTTCCAACAACCATTGGTTTGATGCTTATTTCAATTATTTTTACCCTAATAGTAATTGTTATTGGAAATATAAACCCAACGATACTTCAACACCAAAAACAACTCATAGAAAGTATAGACTTCTCGGAAGTCTTATTGGATATGATGTTGAGTTTTATGCTTTTTGCCGGTGCTTTACATACCAACGTGCAAAAGCTCAAAGAGCTGAGTCGTCCGGTTTTCGGTTTTGCCGTTATCAGCACGTTGATTTCCACATTCTTGGTAGGCGGATTAATATATTTAATTCTTCATTTGTTGGGTTTAAACATAGATTTTATTTATGCTTTGCTTTTCGGGGCGCTAATTTCTCCTACCGATCCTATTGCCGTATTGGGTATTTTGAAAAAAGCTAAAATCGATAAAAAAGTGGAAACGGTCATCGTAGGAGAGTCCTTGTTTAATGACGGAGTAGGAGTGGTAATTTTTCTGACGATTTTAAACATTGCCAAAAAAGGAATAGAAAATCTACATTTTATTCAAGTTTTGGAATTATTTGCCGTAGAAGTTTTCGGAGGAATTCTGTTGGGTTTGGTTATCGGTTGGATTACCTATCAAATGATGAAAGCCATCGATAGTTTCGATACCGAAGTTTTGGCAACCTTGGCAACGGTTATGGGTGGGACGCTCTTGGCTCATCATTTGCACGTTTCGGCGCCTTTGGCAATGGTTACCGCAGGTTTGATGATAGGCACCGACCGTGTAAGACAAAATGCTATGAGCGAAATCACCGAAGCTTATGTCGATAAATTTTGGGAATTGACCGATGTTATTCTAAATATTATTCTTTTTGTAATGATAGGAATGGAGCTCTTGATTATCGATTTTACTCCCAAGTTTATGATCACCGGACTTTTAGCCATTTTGATAGTGTTAATCAGTCGTTATTTGGCAATCAAACCGC
>JALSPZ010000296.1 GCA_026985675.1 Flavobacteriales bacterium | reverse complement strand
GGGGGAATGGCATAAGGCGCAACCTTTTGTTTTAAATAATTCGTTTCCTTTAACTTCTTGTATAGCAACCTTGTTTAGTTTTACTTTTTCTTCTCCCTTGAATGAGGAGAAAAGTAAAATCTTTAATGCAAGAATGGTAAATAAATAATTATTTTTCATGTCTTCTTTGTATTGTTTGTTGCATAGCAGCAAATATAATAAATTTCTTTTAGTTTTTTATGTTAAAAAGTCAGTTTTGGTTGTTAATTATTTCTTTTCGTCAGGTGATAAAAATTTACTATTGTTATAAAAGCATTGGTAATAACAATTGGCCAAGAATCAAGCATAAATCCGTAAATGACGAAAAGGATACATCCGACGGTATTGATAATTCGTAATTTATAAATATCTTTCATTGTGAAAGATAACATTAGGGCTATCATTGCGGCGTATCCGATAATATCTACTGTATTCATAGTTTTGTAAATTTAAAAGCCAGCAAATATAAGTTATTTTGTATAATAATAAAATCGCTTGGAATTCCAAGCGATTTTATTATTTGAATTCTATATTAAGTTTAGTTCCAATCGGAGTTTTGTCCGACTTTTACTTCTTGAGTATTGATTACTTCATAATTTCCTGCTTCATTATGATGCAAAAAGGCAACAACTTTTAAATTATTTTGGTCATAATTTGAAATATCAACATCTTTTATTACATTTCTAGTAATAAATCCGTGACTAAAAGTTTCTTGACTATTTAGTAAAATAACTTTTCGAACTACATGGTGATGAACATAGCCGGATGGCGCACCTGTTTGTCCTTGAGAACTCTCCGGAACATTCTTTGAGATAAGATATACTGTAAGATACATATTGGTGTCATTGGTTGTAAGAGCCATATCAACAGCTATATCTAATGAACCGTTAACTACGGAAGTTTGGATTTTTAATCCGCCGGTAGCTGTTTGTTGTAATACTTGTCCGGCTAAATCTGACCATAATGACTGGTTGGTTGCATACACACCATTCCATAGTTTTCTTTGAACCAAGGCACTGGGATAATCCGTTACGTCAAATTCATTGGCAAAAGTATTAGCGGTGGAAACTTCAAAAGAATCGTTTATATGAAAAGCTGCCGCTACAACTTTGCCGGGGTATTCGCTAATTGTACTTTGTAAATATTGTGCACCCAACGGGCAAGATCCACACCATTCTCCGGTAAATTCTTCAATCAAAACTTTTTGTTGAAAACCGTTTGGTGCAGTTTCGTCTGTTACTCCGGTTTCCAGTTGATCAATAGGGGTTTCCTGTTCTTCTTTTTTACAACTGATAATTGTTAAACCAATTAATAGTACAAAAATAAATTTGTTAAATTTCATATTATATTTAATTATAAAATGCAAAAGTAATAAAATTTACTTAAATGCCTGAATTCCCGTAATATCATAACCGGTTATCAATAAGTGAATATCATGTGTTCCTTCATAAGTAATTACAGATTCCAAGTTCATCATATGGCGCATTAAAGGATATTCGCCGGTAATTCCCATAGCACCTAAAACTTGTCTGGCTTCTCTGACAATTTTTAATGCTATTTCCACATTATTTCTTTTGGCCATGGAAATTTGTGCTGCGGTATCTTTGCCTTCATTTCTAAGATTACCTAATCGCCAAACCAATAATTGCGCTTTGGTAATTTCGGTAATCATTTCGGCTAATTTTTTTTGTTGCAATTGAAAAGAAGCAATCGGTTTTCCGAATTGAATTCTTTCTTTTGCATAGCGTAATGCGGTATCATAAGCATCCATTGCTGCTCCTAACGCTCCCCAAGCAATTCCATATCTTGCCGAATCCAAACAAGTCAAAGGTCCTCTTAGTCCGTCAGCTTCCGGTAATAAATTTTCCTTGGGGACTTTTACATCTTGAAAGATTAGTTCTCCTGTTGCAGAAGTTCTTAATGACCATTTGTTATGGGTTTCAGGTGTAGAAAATCCTTCCATCCCTCGTTCTACAATCAACCCTTTGATTCTACCGTCTTCATTTTTAGCCCATACAATTGCAATATCGGCAAAAGGTGCGTTGGAAATCCACATTTTAGCCCCATTTAACAGATAATAGTCTCCCTTATCTACAAATTTAGTTTCCATACCTCCCGGATTTGAACCGTGATTGGGTTCAGTTAGCCCAAAAGCTCCCATAAGTTCTCCGGTAGCTAATTTGGGTAAGTATTTTTGTTTTTGTTCTTCACTCCCAAATTTCCAAATAGGGAACATAACCAAGGAAGATTGGACGGAAGCAGTTGAACGAATACCTGAATCGCCTCTTTCCAGTTCTTGCATAATCAGTCCATAAGAAATATAATCGAGACCTGCGCCACCGTATTCTTCCGGTATAAATGGTCCAAAAGCACCTATTTCTCCGAGCCCTTTAATAAGGTGTTTTGGAAACTCGGCTTTTTGAGCATATTCTTCTATAATAGGACTGACCTCCCGTTTCACCCATTCTCTTGTTGCATCTCTTACCAGTTTATGTTCGTCTGTTAATAAATCATCTACCTGGTAATAATCAGGATGTTGAAATAAATCTTGTGCCATTTTTGTTTTTTTTAAATTGATTGCACAAACATAACAATTTGATTTTAAATTTTTAATGTTTTATTTGTTTTTTTAAAAATTAATATGCTTAATTTTGAATAAAAAAACTATGAAAGCATCATTTGATATCAGTATCTATCCTTTACAAGAAAATTTTGAAAAATCCATCAAAAATTTTATAAGAAATTTAAGAAAAACTCCATTTGAAATTATAGAAACTCCTTTAAGTACTCAAATTTATGGAGATTTTCATGAAATTATGGATTGGCTTGACAAAAATCTCCATGATACATTTTTGTCGGAAGAACATTGCGTGGTGAGTTTAAAAATAATTAAAGGAGATCGGTTCAAATATAAACCTTTTAAAGATTAAATTTTTTCATATATGTAATCAATTACTCCTTTTAACTCTTCTTCTTTAAAAGGCATTTTGGGCATTAAAGTAAACTTATTCAAAGCTTCCTTATAAATAGCTTTTTCTTTTGAAGGAGATTTGACAAAATTTAACATAGCAGAGATAAATTCTTGCTTTTTTGGATATTTTTTTAAATATATGCTTTTTATTTTTTTCATATCGGGCGCTATTAATTCTTCGCTGGTGTGGCAAAAAGCACAATGTTTGGTGTAAAATTCGTTCGGTTTTATGTTTACTTTTTCTATAATAGTGTAATCCGAAAACTTTGCGTTGGTATTTTTTTGGGTATTAGCATTAAAATTTAAGCTTGGAAAATTTTGAAAAAACAAAATAGATACAACATAAATAAAAGGGAAATAGGTTTTCATAACAAAGATGTTTTATTATTAATGCAAATCTAATAAAAATTGTATGTGAGTAATATAAAATATTGTTAAAAAATGATTTTTAACATTTTCTATTTTATTTCATTATATATTGATTTATTTGTATTTTTGCCAAAAATTTAAAATTATAAAATATGAAAGTAAAAAATGTAGCAATTATTGTATTGTTTTTGTTAAGTTTAAACTCTTTTTCACAAGATGAAAAAAAAGAAAAAGAAGGTTGGAAAAAATCAGGGACTATTAGTTTAACGCTTGCTCAATCCAGTTTTAGCAATTGGATTAAAGGAGGTGAAAATTCTATTGCAGCTAATGGACTGATTAATTACAATTTTAACTACAAAAGAAACAAAAACGTATGGGATACAAAAGTGATTATGGCTTACGGTTTAAGTCAAATTTCCGATCAAACCAGAAAAACAGATGATAGATTTGAATTAAATTCCGTATATGGTTATCAAGCATCCAAGCTTTGGTATTATTCGGCTTTTGCCAATTTTAAAACACAATTTACTGATGGTTTTGATTATACCGTTACGCCTAATGTTGTTACTTCAAAACTATTTGCTCCGGCTTATTTAAGTTTTGGACCTGGTATGTTGTGGAAAAAATCGGATAATCTTCATGTGAATTTTGCTCCTGCAACTTCCAAAATGACTTTTGTGATGGATGATGATTTGTCGGCAGTCGGAGCTTATGGAGTGGATCCCGGGAAGAATTTTCGTTATGAATTGGGGATGGCAGTGAATGCTTATTACAAATTCGATTTAATGAAAAATATTTCGATGGAAAATATTTTGGATTTATACTCCAATTATTTGGATAACCCGCAAAATGTTGATGTGTCTTATCAGATGAATATGGTAATGACTATTAATAAATACATTTCTGCTAACCTGGGACTTCATTTGTTGTATGATGATAATGCTTTGCAGGATATTCAATTTAAAGAAGTTTTTGGTTTGGGATTTAATGCAAACTTTTAGAAACTAATTTTTTTGGAACTTAAAAAAAAGGGCACCAAAAAGGGCGCCCTTTTTTAATTAAATTTTTTATTAGTTATTTTTTAAACAAATCAAGATATTTTTGAAATAAATCTTCGCCTAAGATTAATTTCATTGCATCCATATATCCGGAAGCTCTTTCGGCATCTTCTTCTACAAATTTAACTGCTTCTGACATTTTATATCCGTCCAAATTACCTTTTTTTTCATTTAATAAAAGATATTTTTTTATACTATGAGCTTTTAATTCATTGGCTTTTAAAACTTTTTGCATTTGAGTTTCCGATAAATCCAATGCACTTTGTATTTTTTCAGCTTGCTTTAAAGCGTAATCTTTTACGGAGAATTTTTGGGATAGTGATTGCGCATTTAATGTAAATCCACCTATAATGAATAATAAAATAAGTATTTTTTTCATAATATTTTGTTTATAATTTATGCAATTTTAAAATAATTTTATTAATTGTCCAAATAATAAACATAGAAAAATGTCTTTTTTATATAAAATATTATAATCCTTATTTTTTATTGCTTTTTCATGAATAAAAAAACCGGCAAACGCCGGTTTTTATAATTTATAATTCTATTGTGTGAATTAATCTCCAATAATTCTATATTCGGTTCTTCTGTTAACTGCATGTTGTCTTTCGGAACATTTAACTCCGTTTCTACAGTTATTTAACAGTCTGGTTTCTCCATAACCTTTGGAAATAATTCTATCGGCACTGATGCCTTTGGAAATCAAATAATTTTTAATAGCATCTGCTCTTCTTTGGGAAAGATCCAAATTGAAAGAATCGGAGCCTCTCGAATCCGTATGTGAAGCCAATTCTATTTTTACATTTGGCTTAGATTTTAAAATAGGTAGAATTACTCTATCAATTTCTGCTTTTGCGGCAGATGATAATTTTGCACTATTCAATGCCCAATGGATATTGATACGATTCGGTTTTACCAAACCACAATCAATTTCTTCCCAAACTTTAAGCCCGCCGGGTTTAACTAAAATGGTTTTTTTCACTTTTTTATATACGGCAGGAATTTCTTTGGTTTCCACTTTTGCAGGTACATCTACAACTTGTCTTTTAATTGTTCCGTATTGAGCGGGAATTTCAATTTCTTCTGTCCAAGCTGGTTTGGATACAACTTTCTTTTTATAAGTAGCACCAACTTCGGGAATCGGGACTTCTTCTACACTTGCGTCAGACAATAAAGTAGTTACCGGTACAGTCTTGAAAACTGCAGGTTTTTCTACATAACATAAAACTTTACAATCATTAGGATCGGGAGAGGTACAGTCAGAATATGATGTATATTCCCATTTTCCCGTTTTCGGGTAAACTTCCAAACTTTTAGAGTCAGAACCAAACTTTGCAGGTATAACTTTATATTTTTTAGATGCTTCTTTCTTTACATAGGGTACTTCTACGGTTTTGTATTCAGCTGGATGATAAATATACTTTTTACTGGCTTCTTTAACCAAAACTTTTTCCGTTACCCATTTGTAAACAGGGGGAGTTACAGATAAAACTTTGTAAGCGGGTTTTACCATTATTTCAACAGTTTCAGTGCTGAATTCTGGTTGAGTGGTACATTTTACATAACACTTTCCCGGTTCGGGATTCAAAGGACCGTCAACTTGAGCATAAGTTAGCCCAGCAAATGTCATTAAAAATAGTAATGCGATTTTTTTCATGGTATTATTTTTGTTTATAATTATTAACTTTGCAAATATAAAAATATAATTAATGTTTCAAAAATTTATGTTAAAATTATTTAATTATTTATTATTGTTTTGTTTAATTGCTAATAATATAAAAGTTTTTTCACAAGAAAATCATAAAATTTATTATAATGATAAAATTAATGATATTTCATTAAAAGAAAAACAAAATCCTTTAATTTTTGTTGATTTTTGGGCAACTTGGTGCGCTCCCTGTATTGCATCAATGCCTCATACACAAAATCTACAAAGCAAAACACGGTATATTACTTTTTTATATATTACGAATGAGCCTTCTTTCAAAGCCGAGAAATTTTTAAAAAGACAGGGTTACGATTTTCATACATTGATAGATAATGATCAAAAAACATCCGATGAATTTAATGTTCACTCAATTCCACAAAGTTTTCTCATCGGACCGGAAGGTGAAATTGTTTGGCATGGAAAGCCTACCGAGATTTCTTTGGATGACTTGCTTTATTTTGAAGAGCAATATCAAAATCTTAAAGGAAATACTACAAGGTTTGTTTATGAAAAGCCTGAAAATACACAAGAAAAGTGGCAAAAATTCTCATCTAAAATAGAACTTTTGAACAGAAAAACGGATTTTGCCCGTAATATATATTTATATGATAATCAAAGTCAGTTTTTGTCGGGAGACCTGACCTATATTTTCTCTTTTGTGTTTGATATTCCGCCAAAACAAATTGAAAATCGGCTTTCCAATGATTATTTGGAATTTAAAACTACAGGAACGAATACCAAATTCTTTAAAAAAGCAATAAAATCTTTTTTAAAGAAAAATTATTCTTATAAATTAAGTTCAAAACTTATGCCAATCAAAACATACATTGCAAGGGAGCAGTCGGATAACAATTTTTTGTCTAAAAATATGTTTAATTTTGAAAAAGGTGATGCACAGTTTCTAAAAGGAGAAATTTCCATAAAAATTGATAATGCCACACCTGAACAAATGTTTAAAATACTTTCCGAACAAACCCCTTTTAATTTTGAATATGAAGGTAATAATAATAATGTATATGACTGGTCTATTGTGTATGAATCAAAAGAACTTTTATTACAGCAATTAACAGATGAATTAGGCTTTGAAATCAAAGAAAAAGAGAATTATATTAATTTTTACGTGCTTCAAAGAAAATAATTACAATAATTAAACGTTATTATAAGAAAAATCTATTAACTTTTTTTCTAATTAAAAAAAATAAAATTATTTTTGTATCAATTAAATATTAAAACTATGAAAAGAATCAATTTAGGATTACTAAGCTTATTGATGATAAGCTTTTTCGTTTTGTCATCTTGTGGCAACGAAGAAAAAAAAGAAGAAGTAAAATCTGAACAAGCTCTTGAAAAAGAACCGGCAGCTGAGAAAGAAGCAGCAAAAGAAGAAGAAGCTTCTGACAAGGCAATGTATGAGAATAAAGTGGATATGTATTCTCAAATGGATGCTGACAAAGACGGAAAAGTCTCCAAAGACGAATTTGTAGCGGCAGCCAAAGAAAAATTTAGCAAAGTTGACAAAAACGGTGATGGAAAATTGGATAAAGACGAATGCAAAATGTTTGACAAATTCGATACCGATAAAAAAGACGGTGTTTCTCCCGAAGAATTTGCCAAAGGTCACGAAATGATGTTTGCAAAAATCGATGCCGATAAAGATGGATTTGCATCAAAAGAAGAATTTGCCGCTTTTAAGGCCTCAATGAAGAAAGAAGGTAAATGTGGCGAAGGTAAATGCGGTGAAGGTAAATGTGGTGATGCGATGA
>JALSPZ010000295.1 GCA_026985675.1 Flavobacteriales bacterium | reverse complement strand
AAATGTTGGTATCTACCCTACTCCAAACAATCATTTGAATCATTTAAAAAATTAAAACTTCCTTATCAAATAGACCGTTTGAAAACCCCAACCCAAGAAACCGTAACAAACTTGGATAATAAGGGCATAAGAGAGTCGCTCTCTGACAAAAAACCGGAAAAGGAGAAAGACGGTGGAAATCCTGAGTCCGGCATAGTCCCTACAAAGGGACGAAATAACGAAATTGTTTTGCAAGGAAGTAGATTATTGATACGAATCCCTTACAAGAAAGATGACGTATTGTTTTTGAAAAAACTACAAGGCTGTTTTTGGAATGCAAAAAAGAAAATGTGGGTTTGTAAGGCAAGTATTTATAATGCCGAAAGTTTACAAAATCGATTTGGTTTTTGGAATGAAAATCAATGGAAAGAAATTACCGATTTAATCGGTAAACAGAAGGCTTTTGCATCGGTCAAAGTGATAGATTACGGTCCGAACAAAATCGGGGTGTTTGTTAGAAACGCACCCGAAATAATTGATTTTATAAAAACCGTTCCCGATCGTAAATATCTATCTAACAAAAAGATGTGGATTTTGGACAAGGATGAAATTATTTTGGATAGAATTTATCGTAAATGTAAAGAGTCGGAAATAAGTTTTATCAACCATAGTAAAGTTCCACATAATTTTGAACAAGTGATGTATAAAAACGATTGGGGAGCATTTAAAAAATATTTGCTCAAAAATTATGCTCCGGAATTTAAGAAACTGTTGATTGCTTATTCTGATAAAATGATACAGGAAAGATATAGCAAAAATACGATACGCCAGTATGTTAATTATTTTGCACGTTTTTTAGTCTATTGCAAAGAGCAAAATATTGATTTTCAAAACATTAGGTTAAACGATATTCAATCCTATCTGAATATTTTAGGGGGGCAATCCATCAGTTGGCGAACTTTGAATGCTTATTATAGTTCAATACAGTTTTGGTATGAAAAAGTAATGATGCAAGGCAAATTGGAGATAAAAGGTATTAATCGTCCACGGAAACAACACAGTTTGCCTTCCGTAATGAGTTTAGGCGAGGTAAAACGTTTGTTTGAGCAAGTAAACAATTTGAAACATCAATGCATGTTATATTTATCATACGCTAATGGTTTAAGAAACAGCGAGATACGTTTATTACGGGTTTTGGATATCAATTTTGACCGGAATGAAATACGTATTGTTCAGTCCAAAGGAGGCAAGGATCGTATCTTGCCTTTAAGTGCTTTTATACGTGAAATTATTCTTACCTATATGAAGGAATACCAACCAAAATATTGGTTATTTGAAGGACAAAATTCCAAACAACCTTATTCACGTTCGAGCATCAATGCTATTTTTCGTAGAGCAAAAGAGAAAGCCGGATTGAAAAGAGACTATCGTTTGCACGATTTGCGACATTCGTTTGCTACGCATTTATTAGAAAAAGGAACGGATATTCGTATTATTCAAGAGTTATTAGGACATTCGGATATTAAAACTACTTTAATTTACACACACGTTAGTAACCGGATGAAAAAAGATATTCCCAGTCCGATAGAATTTTTAGGGTTAAACCGAAATAAAAAACAATAAACTTATCATTTTTTTTCATTATTTTTTTATTTTTATAAAAAATTGTAAAAAATTTTTTGTTATTTAAAAAATGTTTTTTATTTTTGGTTAGTAAAAAACGGCTACAAATTTTGGGATTTGTAGTGATATAAATTAGTTGTGTGCAACTGGGGAAATCGCTGAATGAACATTTT
>JALSPZ010000294.1 GCA_026985675.1 Flavobacteriales bacterium | reverse complement strand
GCAACTGGCGGCAACAGAAGCACTAAAATCGAAAGAAATTTGGTTTGAACAAATTAATCAAATTTATAAAAAAAGAAAACGGTTAGCAGAAAAAATTTTCGATGCATTGGAAATTACATATCAAAAAAATCAAGCCGGATTGTTTCTTTGGGGTAAACTTCCCGAAAATTTTCATTCAAAAGATTTTACTGATCAATTACTGCATGACAATAATATTTTCTTAGCTCCTGGCTTTATTTTCGGAAGCAATGGAAATAAATACGTTCGATTGAGTATTACCAATTCGGAAGAAAAATTAAAAGAAGTTTTAAAAAGAATATCATAGAATATCATAAAATGGAGAATAAAAATTTAAAAATTGGAATTATAGGTTTGGGGCTTATCGGGGGTTCTTTTGCACTTGCACTCAAACAAAAATTAAACGCCGAAATCTACGGAAAAGACAAATATTTCTTGGATAAAGCCAAGGATTTGGGGTTGATTGACTTTGAATTGGATGATAATAATCTACAAGAAATGAAATTTGTCATCATTGCGACCCCCGTAGATACCATTGGAAAAATAGCCATAGAATTATTAGACAAAATTAGCGATAAAACTTTGGTATTTGATACAGGATCAATAAAACATAATATTGCACAAGTCATTGAAAATCACTCCAAACGAAATCAATTTTTATTGGCACATCCCATTGCCGGAACCGAATATTCCGGTCCCGATGCCGCTTTTCCTTCTTTGTATGAAAATAAAATCAATATTATTTGCGACACTGACCGAACAAGAAAAGATCTTTTGAAAAGAGCATTGGAAATTTTTAGAAAACTGAATATGCAAATCATAGAAATGCAAAGCAAGGAACACGACAGACATATTGCTTATGTTTCGCATCTGTCGCATATCAGTTCTTTTATGCTGGGAAAGACCGTTATGGATTTGGAAAAAGACGAAAAAAATATCTTTCAAATGGCAGGTAGTGGATTTGCTTCAACCGTTCGTTTGGCTAAAAGTTCACCCGAAACTTGGACACCAATTTTTACGGAAAACCAAGTAAATATTTTACAAGCTTTGGATGAATATATAGAAAATTTGGAAAATTTTAAAAAGTTGTTACAAAATAACAAGTCCCGAAATATAAAGGAATTATTAACCCGAACCAATCATATAAAAAATATAATCGATAAAATCGGATAAAGATGAATACACAAAAAAATTTAGGAAATTGGCTGGAAAAAATTGCCGGAACATACCCTTTAATGATTGCCGGACCTTGTAGTGCCGAAAGCGAAGAACAAGTATTAGCCACTGCAAAAGGATTAGCAGGAGACGAACGAATACAAGTATATAGAGCTGGCGTTTGGAAACCCCGAACACGTCCGGGAAATTTTGAAGGACACGGAAAAAAAGCTCTGCCTTGGCTTAAAAAAGTAAAAGAACAAACCGGATTGAAAATTGCCATAGAAATAGCCAATGCCGCACACGCCCGTCTGGCTTTGGAATACGATATGGATATTCTTTGGATAGGCGCACGAACTTCCGTAAATCCTTTTGCCGTTCAAGAAATTGCAGATACTATTAAAAATACCGATAAAATTGTATTGATAAAAAATCCCGTAAACCCCGATTTATCCTTATGGATTGGTGCAGTTGAAAGATTTTTCCGGTCGGGTATCAAAAATTTGGGAGTGATACACCGTGGATTTTCAAGTTTTCGTTCCGGAAATTATCGAAATGAACCGCAATGGCAAATTGCCCTACAATTTAAAGATAAATATCCGAA
>JALSPZ010000293.1 GCA_026985675.1 Flavobacteriales bacterium | reverse complement strand
GAAAAGAAGAAGAAGAATTGCCTTGGGGCGGAACTTTACAATTTATCAATTCTATTGTAGGAGGAGTAATTGATGCGCGATATTTACCTTCTATTAAAAAAGGTATTTTGGAAGTTATGGAAAGCGGTCCTTTAACCGATTCCCCTGCAAGAGATATTCGTGTGATAGTTTACGATGGAAAAATGCATCCGGTAGATTCCAATGATATTTCCTTTAAAATAGCAGGTGCTAATGCCTTCAAGCAAGCTTTCTTGGATGCCAGTCCCAAATTATTGGAACCGATTCAAGAAGTTAACGTCAAAATGCCCGAAGATATGATGGGTGCGGTTATGACCGATTTGCAAAGTCGTCGGGCAATAATTATGGGAATGGAAGGAGCCGGTAAATATCAAAAAATTAAAGCCCGCGTTCCGTTAGCGGAAATGTATCGTTATTCGACAACTTTACGCTCGCTTACCCAAGGACGTGGAAGTTTTACTTCTGAGTTTGTAGGATACGAAACCGTTCCTCAAAATATTCAAGAGGAATTGATTAAGCAAAATAAAGCGGAGAAAGAGAAATAATATTGGAGGTTTTAAAGCTTAAAATTTATTGATTATCAATATTTAGTTTATTACTGAAATAGATTTATCACTTTTTTAGCGTCGGCGTCGCACCAAGCGACGCCGACGCTTTATTAATGATCAAAGATTGATAAAAATTAGTGTAGTAGATTGCGTGTTTATTGGATTTTGGCTCGAAACAAAGATACATTTATTTGTGAATTAAAATTATTTTTTTATATAATATTTTAAAAATCAGTAATTTATAGAGAAATAAAGATTTTTTACTTATATCGAATTCACGTTAATTAGTTCTTAAATTTTTTTAGTGTAAATTTGTCCTAATGTCAAAAAAACATTCTCTACATATCAAAAATATGGTGTGCAACCGTTGTATTATGGCGGTTGAAGATACATTGCGGAAACACGAAATACCTTTTGAAAAAGTGGAATTGGGTAAGGCATACCTGAAAACGGATATTGACTCTGTTGATTTACCTGCGCTTTCCAAGGATTTACTCGATATCGGTTTTGAATTGTTGCAAGATGAAAAATCACGTTTGGTAGAACAAATCAAAAATGAAATCGTCCGCTTGGTGCATTATCAAGACGGTGAATCCCAACCCAATATTTCTGAATTTTTAAGGAATAAATTCCACAAGGATTATTCCGTATTATCCGGTGTTTTTTCTAAGGAAACTGGTATCACGATAGAAAAATATTTAATTCTTCAAAAAATCGAAAGAGCCAAGGAATTGTTAGCTTATAACGAAATGAATATCAGTGAGATATCATATTTGTTGGACTATTCGTCCGTAGCGCATTTTTCCGCACAATTCAAAAAAATAACGGGTTATACACCTTCGCAATTCCGGAAATTGGAAGGGCAGGAACGTAAAACTTTGGATGATATATAATCCGACGTTTTTAATGTATTGTCAAAATAAAATCTTGTAAACTTTTTCAATAATTATATAAAGTTTCCCGCCTTGGGCAATGTAGTTTTGTAGTGTTCAAAACATTACAAAATTATGCTCAATAAAATCATAAAATTCCTAATAGAAAATAAACTCATATCCCTTTTACTTTTGTTTGTGTTGCTGGGTTGGGGTTTGTCCACGGCGCCGTTCGATTGGGATTTAAAAATCATTCCGCAAAACAAAGTTGCCGTGGATGCTATTCCCGATATCGGTGAAAATCAGCAGATTGTTTTTACCAAGTGGCAGGGACGTGCGCC
>JALSPZ010000292.1 GCA_026985675.1 Flavobacteriales bacterium | reverse complement strand
AATTTATATTACATAAAAGATGCAAACGGGGTGATACCCAAAATGAATAAATTGATGGAAGGTTTTAAACAAGCGGTTTATAATCCTATTAGAACTACCCAAATTAAAGAAGAGGAGTTAAAATAATTTACTTATATTTTTAAGTAAAAAATAATTGTCAAGACAAACGCCAATGAATTTAAAAAAAATACTAAAAGAAAAGGGTTATCAACTTATAAAATTAAAAACTTTACCTACCGGTCATCATTTAATAAAAGCCAAGATTAACGGTAAAAAAGGAAAATTTATCTTGGATACCGGAGCTTCCAATACTTTTATCGATACTAATAAAGCAAAAAAATTCGGAGCCAAACTAAAAGTTACCGATCATAAAGCAACCGGAGCCGGCACTATGGAAATTGATGTGCAAACCACCAAAAAAGTGGATTTGAAAATAGGTGATTGGTATTTGAAAAAGGTTAAATTGGTAGCCATAGATATGGATCATATTAATTCTGCCTTAGAAATGTTTGATGTGGAAGTCGATGGAATTATAGGCGCCGACATTTTGCAAATTGGCAATGGAATTATACAATATAACAAAGATTTACTTTTTTTGCAACCGGTAAAAATTCGGAAAAAAAATGCCAAAAGAAAATAAATTTCCTAAAAAAATCTCCGATTTGGGAGAGTTCGGTTTAATAGAATATCTGACTCAAAATTTATCTTTAAAAAATCCGGAAACCATCAAAGGAGTTGGTGATGACGCTGCGGTTTTGAATTTTGATAAGAAATTATCTTTGGTTTCCACCGATTTGCTGATGGAAGGTGTGCATTTCAATTTGGCTTGGCATCCTTTGAAACATTTGGGTTATAAAGCGGCAATTGTAAACTTTTCGGATATTTATGCAATGAATGGTTTTGCCAAACAATTATTGGTAGGATTGGCCGTATCCAACCGTTTCGGATTGGAGGCAATAGAAGAGTTATATGCAGGCATACGTTTAGCTTGTGAAATATATGGAGTTGACTTAATAGGTGGTGATACCACTTCATCTATGTCCGGTTTGACTTTGGCTCCGACAGCTTTGGGTAGTGTAGAAAAAGGATTTGAAGTTTATCGGTCGGGTGCACAAAAAGGCGATTTGATTGTAGTTTCGGGAGATTTGGGAGCTGCATATATGGGACTGTTAATCTTGCGAAGAGAGCACGAAGCTTTTAAGGTTAATCCCAACCATCAACCCGATTTGTCGCCATATACTTATGTAGTGGAACGACAATTGAAACCCGAAGCACGAAAAGATATTGTAAAACTTCTACGGGATTTGAAAGTGAAACCTACCGCTATGATTGATATATCCGATGGTTTATCATCCGAAATTTTGCATATTACCAAACAATCGGATAAAGGAGCTGTGATTTATGAAAATAAAATCCCGATTGCCCCCGAAACCGTGTTGGCAGCCGAAGAATTTAATATCAGCGAAATAACCGCCGCCTTAAATGGGGGGGAAGATTATGAATTGCTTTTCACGATAAAACAAAAAGATTACGATAAAATCAAAGGCAATCCCAATCTTACCGTTATCGGACATATTACCGAGGAAAAAGGAGCGTATTTGATAACCAATGCCAATGAAAAGCTGAAATTGAAGGCACAGGGTTGGAACGCTTTGTAAATTTATATTTTGTTTTTTACTAATTTAGCATTTTAGTTCTTACAATGCTTCAACAATCCATAAAATATCTACACGGAATCGGAGAAAATCGTGCCAAGCTTTTGGAAAAGGAATTGGGGATCCG
>JALSPZ010000291.1 GCA_026985675.1 Flavobacteriales bacterium | reverse complement strand
CTATACGACCGAGGGTATTAAATTGATGAACGACAAAGGTCAAATACTGAAAGGAATAAAACCGGCTATCAAACGCGAGGAAATCGTCCAACAAGCGGCTGAAAAATTGCACATGACACCGGCCGAATTGAAGCACACACTGTGGACCACCTATCATCCGGGGCAGATTTGGCAGGTGATGGCACTGGTGGGGATTATTACTTTCATAGGATTGTTTATATATAATTTTACTATTGGAAAAACTAAGAAATCAGAGTCTTAGATGAGGAAAAATTTATATAGTTACGGCTTGTTCATATTGTTAATTTTTAGCCTTGCCGGCGCCTGTACTACCCATCACAAAAACCGTCGTACCGTATTGACAGGAAAAGTTTTGCATCCATCAAAAAAATTTATGCTTTTGTACAGCACTTATTTAGCCGGAAAACAAGCGGACACGGCTTTTATTGACAGTTCCGGAAACTTTGTTTTTAACCTTTCACCCGATAAAGCCAAACTTTATGCCATTGCAAATGGTGATGATATGGGATATGTGTTTATTGCACCCGGCGATAGTGTCGATCTTTTTATGGACATAAGAAATCTCGATGCCACTCTTGCATTTTCAGGGGATAATAGAGATTTCAATGAATTGCAAAAAAATCTTTATCTCATGGATGCAGCCAATCAGAGTAACTTCTTACACATGTTGATAAAAAGCGACTTGAAATATGAAAATTTGCGTTTTTTCCTGAAGCGGATAAACGAGAAGAAAGAGGAAATACTGGCTAATGAAGGCGAGAAACTCCGGCAATACATGAAAGATAGTGCCAAAAAAAGTGTTATCTATGTGATGACAAATGTTTTTCCGCTCTTTGTTAAAGAAGTTTTTAAATCATACCATTCAAAAGATAAATCGGTGCAAAGGTTGGATTCGATAACATTCAATTGGAAGAAAGAATATCCGGCTTATGTAATTTTGCCAATGTTTGCATCGTTCTATTTTACGGATCATTATTTGCCTAACAGAACTTTTTCTCCCGATTCGATTGCCTATCTTTTCGGTAAGATAAATCAGCGTGTGGTTGATAAGGATTTGGCGGATATGACCAAGGTATTTGTGATTTTTAATATGTTTTGGAAAAATCTTGGCAAAAATCGTGTTGATAAATTGAATAAGATTTATGTTGCCATACAAAATTCTTTCTTTTCACCTCAGTACTTGCAATTTGCCATTGATGCATTTACCGAAATGAGTCAAGCGGTTCCCGGAGGAATGTTCCAGACAAAATCGCTTTGGAATTTGAAGGGACGACACTTTTCTCCTGACGATTGGAAACAAGTAAAAGGAAATAAATTAGTATTTGTGATAGATACACTATCGCTTCAAAAAGGTGTTTACGACAGTATTTTCGAAAATCCGAAATTATTGGAAAAATCGTATTTTATTCATTTACAACAACCTTCGAAATCCTTTTTGTTTTTCCTTTTAACAAATAAGAATTTGGCAGACTTTAAGAATAGAAATTATATTTACAGAAGAGAAAAGTACAGCCGGTTTGTTCCTTTTAAACTGGGATATTTGTATATTGTTGATAATAAAGGAAAAATTTTAAAGTTATTTCCTTATGAAGAGGGACATGTTATAAGTACCGGTCACTTGGAAAATTACCTGGATTCATTAGGCGGAAAATGAGCGAAGGCTTGAGATAATTTTTTATCCAAAACTTTTTTCAAACTCCGGTTCGAATTAAAGTTGATATAAAAAGTTGTCCGCCAGACGGTTTTTTTGCTATGGAAATCGATA
>JALSPZ010000290.1 GCA_026985675.1 Flavobacteriales bacterium | reverse complement strand
ATCGGGATCAAAACAAAAGAAGAATTGGTAAAGGTTTTTAATGATAAAATTATTCCCTTACTACAAGAATATTTTTACGGTGATTTTGGAAAAATAGGATTGATTTTGGGCAGTAAATTTGTAGAGGAAACAGATTATTCCAATGTAAAATTCCCAAATAATTTCGATTTTAATATCAACAAAGACAAAGGCTATAAGATTAAGGACATTACTACTGAAAATATTGTAGAAGCGGTTAAATCAATCATAAATGACGAGTCGTGAATAAATTGATAAGAAAATATGAATACGAAACCTTGCGTGTAGGCGAAAAAAACTTTGAAAAACGCCATTGGAATGCCTTGATTGAATTGAATGAAAAACACCAAAGCAAATATTTTGAAATTGTTCACAAAGGAGTTCGGTTTAAGCAATTTGTCGGGATTATCCAAATCGGCGATTTACAAATAGAAATTCTGCCCAAAGCCGATAAACACGGCACCAAAAACGATTGGCAAAAAGTATTGACGCAAATGCTTGTCGAAACCGGCTATTTACACGATTATTCGTTGGAAAAAGCCAATGTAAATCGTCAAAATCTGAATTTGATACATATTTATTTTGAATTGTATTTGCGTCAAGTGCAAAAACTTATCCGTTTGGGATTGGTCAAAAAATACAGACAAAAATCCGGCAATTTGAAAATGTTTAAGGGTAAACCCGAATTTGCCCGCCATATTGCCGAAAACTTGATTCACAAAGAACGTTTTTATACCACACATCAGGTTTATGACACCGATCATTTGTTACATCAAATTCTTTCGGTTGCCAATAAAATCGTAAGGCGATTAAGCAAAGGAACACATTTGAGCGATTTTGCCAACCGTATCGTTATGGACTTCCCCGAAGTGAAAAATATTTGGGTTTCACCCGACACTTTTGATAAAATCAGATTAAACCGCAAAACATTTGCTTACGAACAAGCTTTGGAATTGGCACGATTGATTATTCTAAATTATACGCCTGATATTCGTAGCGGACAAGAACAAATGTTGTCGTTATTATTTGATATGAACGAGCTTTGGGAAAATTTTGTTTTTGTCAGGTTAAAAAAATATTTACGCAATATGCCCGAATGGCAAATCAAAGCCCAAGTGTCCAAAAGATTTGTAAACGGCTATACACTTCGTCCCGATATTTATTTGGAAAACACCGCTAACGGCAAAAAATTTATCATAGACACCAAATGGAAGCACGGCAATCAACACATAGACATCGCCGATTTAAGACAAGTATATGTTTACGGAAAATATTGGAATGCCGAAAAAGTTATGTTGCTGTATCCGGGAAATCACCGGTCAAGCGAATATTTGACTTACGAAAATCCTACGGACTACCCGAAAATAAAAGTAAAAAATGGATTTGTATCAATTTTGAACGATAAACATAGTTTAAAAACCGCTTTGGGAAAGGAAGTTTTTGAGTTGGTTTTGGAAGAAAATTTAATTGGAGTTTAATTTTAAAACAGATATATTATGAATACAATCATTAGAAACAGAACAATACGACCTTCTACAAGATTGGAAACATCAAAAAGTTATAAGATTAATACGGAAAAAGTTACGAATGGGGATATTTTAATTGTAAATATTGACCACGAATGTAAAGATTTTCATAAAACATTTTATTTCAACGGAAATGATGTTGCAAATAGAAAAAGTATCAGTTTCAGAGTAAATGATTACGGAACGCATATTGATATTAGTTGGAGCGGTGCCAAACCGACAAATGTAAAAAATGAAGGTTTT
>JALSPZ010000289.1 GCA_026985675.1 Flavobacteriales bacterium | reverse complement strand
AAAGCGAAGTCTTGAACTATGAAAATCTGACGGATAATTTTGAAAAAATACAAAAGTTTTTCGAAAATACTCCGTTCAAAGTAGGAATGGTTCACGGCAGGATGAAACCGGAAGAAAAAGATGCCGCTATGGAAAAATTCAAAAACAACGAAACGCAAGTTTTGGTCGCTACTACTGTAATTGAAGTAGGAGTGAATGTTCCCAATGCATCGGTTATGTTGATAGAAAGTGCCGAACGTTTCGGACTTTCGCAATTGCATCAATTGCGTGGAAGGGTTGGACGGGGTGCCGAAAAATCTTATTGTATTTTGATGACGGATTACAAACTCTCGCAAGAAGCCCGCACACGAATAGAAACGATGACCGCAACCAACGATGGATTTAAAATTGCCGAAGTCGATTTGCAATTGCGCGGTCCGGGAAATATTTTGGGCACCCAACAAAGCGGCATTATGCGATTTCGATTAGCGGATATTATCAAAGATGCACCCTTGCTTCATACGGCAAGAAATATGGCATACAAAATTCTAAAAGATGATTTTAACTTGGAAAAACCCGAGCATCAGAATTTGAGATATTTTTTAGCTAAACAGATAAAAGAAACAGGATTTTGGAATTTGATTGGGTAGTCAAATCAAAAAAGCTTTTTCCTAAAAACCTCCGATAAAATAATTCCCGTAGCAATACCGGCGTTTAAGCTCTCGGCAGTTGCCTGTTTGGCTTTGGGGATGGTAATTTTTTGTTGAACAAACTTTTCGGTTTTTTTTCTAATGCCGTTTCCTTCATTTCCTATAATAAGAGCAAATTTTTCAGGAAAGTTTTCTTTATAAACCGGTTTTCCCTGCATAAAAGTTCCGTAAATTTTTTCGGGATAATCGAGTAGAAAAAGGGATAAATCCATATAAAAAACCTGAACACTTGCCAATGCTCCCATAGCAGCTTGAATTACTTTGGGACTGAAAACGTCAACTGTATCGAGGGAACACACAATTTGTTTCCAACCAAACCAATTAGCCGTTCGAATAATCGTTCCCAAATTTCCCGGATCTTGAATAAAATCCAATACTAATAAGGGACGGGATAAATCCGGTTTTCCGGTATTTTTTGTTTTAAAAACCGCCAGACTATCCTTGGGATTTTTTAGTAAGCTGATGTTTTTTAATTCTTTTGAAGAAATTGCGATAATATTGTTTCTATCGCCAAAAAAATCAGGTGTAGTGGTATAAATATTTACCGGTTGATAATCGTTTTTGATAAAATCAATGATACTTTTGTTACCTTCCACGATAAATTCGCCAAATTCTTTTCTATATTTTTTTAGTTGAAGCGAGCGGATATGTTTTTTTTGTGCTTTACTAATCATATGATAAAAATACTTTATTTTTGTCTAAATAATCCCGATAGGTTGTAATGTCAAAAGATTTTTTAACAAAAATATCATTTATTTTATTACTTTTCAGTTTAAATGCCTGTAATATTTACCGGAAAATACCTCCCGGCAAATATTTATTGCGAGAAAATAAAATTTTTGCTGATAGTCTTAAAGTTAAAAAAGAAGAAGTTAGCTCGTTGATAATTCAACAACCCAATGTGAGAATTTTGGGTTATCCCATTTTGGCTGATATATATATGTTTGCCGATCAACATACGGATAAAACTTTTGGTGCTTGGGTAAAAAAACATCCGAAAGCTTATAAAACTTTGCAACAAATTTTTTCCAAAAAACAGCTTTTGCAATTGGAATTTTATTATAGGGATTTGAATAAATTTATCAAAGAAATCGGGGAACCTCCGGTTTTTATAGATTCTACAAGAACCAGACAATCGAAAGAACGTTTGCTTTTTTATTATGTAAACCACGGATATTTGGATGCAGAAGGAGATTTTAAAATTTTACCTAAAAACAAAAAAAAAGCGGATGTAATTTATAATATCAAAAAAGGAAAACCTTATATCATTGAAAAATATGAACAGGAAATTTCTTCCGGTTATTTGAAAAAACTTTTTGATGAATATAAAGCAAAGACTTTTATTAAAACAGGCAAAACATATTTGAGAAAAGATTTTGAATCGGAAAAAGAACGTTTAACTTCTTTGTTTAGAAACAGAGGAGTATATCATTTTCAACCTTCTTATGTAAATTTTTATTTATTAAAAGATACTTTGTCTAATAAAAAAAGTATCGAAGCTATTTTGAATATACCTCAACGAACAATTATCAAGCAAGATTCGGTTTTGAGTAAAGAATTTGTTCCGTATCATATTAAAGATGTAAAACTTTTTATTACCAAAAATAAAAATATCGACTTGCAAAACATCAAAGACAGTGCACAGTTTCAAGGGATAAATATCTATTCTTTGGGAGAAAAACTAAAATACCGTCCCAAGGTTTTGACTAATACCGTGTTAATTAAAAAAGGTGATTTGTATTCGGATACTGACCGTTTAAGAACGCATCGTTTGTTGATGAACTTGCGTAATTTTAAGCAAGTGTATATACAATATGATGAAAACGAAAAGGATTCTTCCTTGGTAGCCAATATTTATTTATTGCCCGAAAAACGTTTCGGACTAAAAACCTCATTGGATATTACCCATTCGAATATTCATAATTTAGGGATAAAAGGCGGCTTGGAATTTACGGCAAAAAATCTTTTTAAAGGAGCTGAAGTTTTGAATTTATCTACTTATTTGATGACAGCTTCTTCAAAAACCATAACCAATCCGGATGAAACTTTTTTCAACGTAAGCGAGCTGGGAACCAATCTCACATTGAATATTCCACGCCTGTTGATGCCTTTTGGATTGAATAAATACATTCCCCGATATATGCTCCCGAGAACCTATTTGACTTTTTTTGCCAATGCGCAAAAAAATATAGGACTGGATCAAAGTAAATATGTAGGTATTATGGGATACGAATGGCGTCCGATCAAAGAAAGAAAATTTAAGTTGGATTTGTTGAATTTGGAATTTATCACCAACAAAAGACCGGACAAATATTTTAGTATTTACACCATAGCTTTTGATCAGTTGAAAGGTATTGCCCAAACACTTAATACGGATATTAATGAAAATAATGCAGATGAATTCTTAAACGATTTTTATACAAATTATTCATCCGTTTGTCAAACAAATCCCGAAATTTGTTCGGAAATTAATGCAATAAAAGAAAGAAAAACTCGTATTACGCAAAACCTGTTTATCATCAGTAACCGTTTTGATTTTTATTATGACAGTCGAAAACAATTATTACAACAAGATTTTTATCTTTTTAATTCGACTATTGAGTTGGCAGGTAGTTTGCTTCGTCCTTTTGCAGCGGCTTTAAACTTTCCCAAAAATGAGCTTGGACAATACAGTATCAATGGTGTGCCGTTCGCCGAATATACTAAGTTGGATATTAATTTTATCAAACACTGGCGTTTGCACAAGCAGCATATTTTGGCTTATCGAACATTTCTCGGGATTGCGATTCCACACGGAAATACCAAAAACGTGCCGTTTGCTTCCAGTTATTTTGCCGGTGGGTCCAATGATATACGAGCTTGGCGTGCTTATACTTTGGGACCGGGAACAAGTGGAGGTCCCAATGAGTTTAATGAAGGTAACCTTAAATTTACTACCAATTTGGAATATCGATTTCCAATAGCTGGATATTTCAAAGGAGCGCTTTTTGCCGATGCCGGAAATATTTGGAATTATCGTAATAATCAAACCGACGATACAACTACTTTCAAAGGATTTGCTTCGCTAAAAGACATTGCATTGGGGACAGGTTTCGGTTTACGGGTGGATTTTACCTATTTTATTCTCCGTTTTGATTTGGCTTTTAAAACCTATGACCCTTCACTTCCCGAAAATAAACGTTGGTTAGTCAAAGATATGTCTTTGGATAAAGCGGTGTTGAATTTGGGAATCAGTTATCCTTTCTAATAAAATTTTCCAAAAGTTTATCTACAATTTTATCAGATGGAATAGTCTCCCAAACTTGTTCAAAATTATCAAAAGTTTTGTTGCCATAGATAGAAGTAGGTAGTTGAGGAAATTTTTTTAAATCGGGAATGAATTGTTGCTCGGGTAGTTGCCCGAAAGGAGCAAATCCGGCATAAGGATGTGTAGCCCCCCAAATTGTAAAAACCGGAATACCAAACATAGCAGCCAAATGTCCGTTTCCCGAATCCATACTCAACATTTTATGTAAACGAGAGATGATTTGTAACTCTTCTTCCAAAGAAAATACCCCGGCAATGTTTACTACACGATTTCTATCGATTTTTTCCAATGTATCCAAGAGTTTCTTTTCTTTGGCACCTCCGCCTAAAAGAATGATTGCAATATCTTGGTTACGTTTCAGTAACTCCTTGATAATTTGTTTTATTTTTTCAAGAGGATATTGTTTTCCCGTATGAGCGGCAAAAGGAGCAATGCCTATGAGTTTTTTATTTTCAAAATTTTCTAAAAACAAACGGACTTGTGCAGATAAGTCGGGTTTTGTTGAAGCTTGGGTTTGGGATAAATCCATTTTTATACCGGCTTTTTCAAAAGTTTTCGCATATCGTTCAAAGGTGGTAGGCAGAGATTTGAAAACTTTGTTTTTTTTGCGGATTAATGCTTTTTTTTCTTTTCTTCCTTTGTCGATTATATAAACTTTATGACCGGCAAGTTTAAAAAAGAATCGCAATATTTTGGTCCGAATGACATCGTGTAAATCGACAACAATATCCGGTTGAGTTTTTTTTAATTCCGTAAATAATTTATATAATCCCCCAATACCTTTATGTTTATCCAAATTCACTCCATAAAATGTAATCGAAGGAATATTTTGAAAAAAAGGTTTAAAAAATTCTTTGGAAACCATAATGATTTCCATATCTGGATTTTGTTCTACAAGTGTTTTTATTACGGGAACGGTCATTGCGACATCACCCATAGCCGATAATCTAAAAACCAATATTTTCTTTTTTTTTGTCATATTAAGTAGCCAATCTTCGCAATCGCATAGAAACAACTTTAAATAAGAATAAATAATCCGTGATCTCGGACAATATTTCGTTTAATACTTCTTCGTCTTCATCTTTCTTTAATAATTCTTTTTGTTTATTAATTAAATCTTGAAGCCAAATTCTACGTAAATTCAGTGTTACATCCGAAACGCTCCAAGGCAGAATTTCTTCTACGGGTTTGATATCGATTCCGTGTTTTTCCCAATCATCCAATTTATATTTTTCTTCTTCCATCAGGATATCACTGATAATAGCAGCTGATTTTTCATCCAAATCGGCTTGCAGTTTTACAAAATCTATATTTTCCCCATTTAACAAGTCGGGAATGATTAAATCATATATTTTTTTGAAATCGGGGTTGGCAAAATCCAATTCGTCTGCTTGAAGTTGTAGATAAATAGCTTGCGCAACCGTTGTTTTATAATGTATTTTTTTGATAATGGGTTCCGAATTGTCTTTGGGTATCTCTTCGATTTCCCAATCTTCAATTTCCACTTCTTTGGTACCATGCAGCAATAATAATTTTATGATATTTTTCTCTAAAACCTTTCGTTTATCAACAACTTCGGTTTTTTCCTTTTTTTCGACCGGTTTAAGACTTTCTCTTCGTTTCCGACTGATATATTCTTTTTCTTTTCTGCTGATATTATTTCGTTGAACAATAGCCAGTTCCTTAAATAACACCTCTTCGGAAACATCCATCAAACGTGCGACTTCTTTGATATAAACTTCTTGTTGAATGGTATTGGGAATTTTTGAAATACTTTCTATGATATTTCGTATCAAAGCGGCTTTTTTTACCGGATCACCGGCGGCGTCTTTCAACAATAAATCGGTTTTAAATTGGATAAAATCATCTGCTTTTTCCTCCACATATCGTATTAATTCGTCGGAGGATAATTGTTTGCTAAAACTATCCGGATCTTCGCCTTCGGGCAAGGGTAGAACTTTGACATTTAATCCTTGTTCCAAAATCATATCAATTCCACGTAAAGCCGCACGAATTCCGGCAGGGTCGCCGTCAAAAACCACTAAAATATTTTTTGTTAAACGTTTGATCAGCTGAATTTGTTCTTGGGTCAATGCCGTTCCTGACGAAGCCACTACATTTTTTATTCCCGCTTGATGAAAAGCCATTACATCCGTATAGCCTTCGACCAAAATACATTGATCGTTTTTTACAACGGATTGTTTAGCTTGATAGATGCCATAGAGCACTTTTCCTTTATGATATACTTCCGATTCGGGCGAATTGATATATTTGGCGGTTTTGAGTTGGGAGTTGAGTATTCTTCCGCCAAAGCCCAATACCCTTCCGCTTAAACTGTGAATAGGAAACATCACTCGTCCGCGAAATCTGTCTATTTTGGTGTTATCGCGTTCAAGGGTCAATCCGGTTTTTATCAAAAATTCTGCTTTATATCCTTTGGCAAGTGCCGCTTTTGTAAAAGCATCTTTTTGGTCGGGGGCGTAGCCGGTTTCATAGGTTTTGAGCGTCTCTTGCCTAAAACCTCTTTCTTTGAAGTAGCCTAATCCTACGGATTTGCCTTCTTCGGTTTCCAGCAATTGTTGTTGATACCATTTTTTTGCAAATTCCAACACCAGAAACATACTTTCCCGTTCGGAACGCTTTTGTTTTTCTTCGGCATCTTCTTGGGTTTCTTCAATTTCGATATTGTATCGTTTGGCTAACCAACGCAGCGCTTCGGGATATGTCATTCGCTCGTGTTCCATCAAAAAACTCACGACTGTTCCTCCTTTTCCGCTACTGAAATCCTTCCATATTTGTTTGGATGGCGAAACCATAAACGAAGGGGATTTCTCGTCATTAAACGGGCTGTAACCTTTTAGGTTGGAGCCGGCACGTTTCAGATGAACAAAATCGCCTATTACCTCCTCAACACGGGCGGTTTCAAAAATTTTGTCTATGGTTTCTTTTTTTATCATTAAAAAATTAATTGTACTTAAAAATATTTACAATGAATGAAAAAAAATTTATTTCAAATTTTTTTTATTATTTTTTACGTTCCACGACATAATTTACCATTAATTTCAGACTTTCTTTGGCTTCATTATCGGGATATTTTTCCAAAATTTTCAGAGCTTTGTTTTTATATTCCATCATTTTATTTTGTGTGTATTCAATTCCGCCGTGATTTTTTACAAATTCAATCAATTCCCTTACTTTTTTTTTGTCTTTATGATATTTTTTTACGGTTTTTATGATCCATTTTTTTTCTTGTTCAGTTACCGTATTCAAGGTATAAATCAACGGAAGCGTCATTTTTTGTTCTTTGATATCTATTCCTACGGGTTTTCCGATTCCTCCGGCGGTATAATCGAACAAATCGTCTTTCATTTGAAAAGCCATTCCGACCAACTCACCGAATTTATGCAAATCTTTGACGGTTTGTTCATCGCTACCCACCGAAGCCGCTCCCATTGCTGTGCAAGCCGCTATAAGAGTGGCTGTTTTTTGACGGATAATTTCATAGTAAACCTCTTCGGTAATATCCAATTTTCGGGCTTTTTCTATTTGCAAAAGTTCGCCTTCGCTCATTTCTTTTACCGCTACCGAAATAATTCGTAATAAATCAAAATCACCATTATCTATCGAAAGCAATAACCCTCTTGAAAGTAAAAAATCACCTACTAAAACGGCAATTTTGTTTTTCCAAAGAGCATTTAATGAAAAAAAACCTCTACGGAAGTTACTTTCGTCCACTACATCATCATGCACGAGGGTTGCGGTATGTATCAGTTCCACCACACTGGCACCCCGGTAAGTTCTGTCGGTTATTTGGTCAGCCAACATTTTGGCAGTAAGAAAAATAAACATAGGGCGCATTTGCTTGCCTTTACGAGAAACAATAAAAGCCGTTATGCGATTGAGCAATACAACATTTGTACGCATAGATTGACGGAACTTTTC
>JALSPZ010000288.1 GCA_026985675.1 Flavobacteriales bacterium | reverse complement strand
GGCTTTGGCAAGTAAACCCAAGTTTATTTTAGCCGATGAACCTACCGCCAACCTCGACAGCAAGTCCACCACACAATTATTGGATATTATGAAAAAACTCAACGAAGAAGAAGGAATGACTTTTATCTTTTCTACGCATGACCAACGGGTAATCGATAGAGCCAAGCGGGTAATTACTTTGGATGATGGTAAAATTATCCAAGATACTTCAAAGCAGAAAAACTAAAACAATACTGATGAAAAATCTCATATTGACTTTAATTTTAGCATTGATAATCAACGACTTGTATGCACAGGAAGAAAAACCGTCTTGGATAAAAGAAAATGTGTCTTTCAACGGTTATATCAAATATTTGAACACGGTAAATTTTCATAACGGCGATGATTTACTAACCGATAACTTACTACACAATCGGTTGAATCTTACGGTTTACTTGGGCGAAAATTTCACAATTCATTCGGGAATGCGAAATCGTATTTTTTACGGCGATATGCTCAAATTGCCTTTTTTCTCCGCTTCGTATTTGGATAAAGACAACGGAATTTTAGACTTAACTTTTTTGCCGATAAACGAGAAAAACGTATTAATGCAAAGCACTTTTGACCGCCTGAATGTCAATTTCAATTACAAAAAATGGAATATTATCTTAGGACGACAACGCATTAATTGGGGCATCAATACCGTATGGAATCCTAATGATTTATTTAACACTTCCAATTTTTTAGACTTCGATTACGAAGAAAAACCCGGTGCGGATGCCGTTCGTGTCATTTATGAAACCGGCGAAATGTCAAACCTTGAAATTGCTTATAAAACCGATAAAAATTTTGATAAGAAACAAAGTATTATCGCCGCAAAATATCTTTTCAATTACAAATCCTATGACTTACAACTGATTGCCGCCAAATATTTTGATGATTATTCCATCGGATTCGGTTGGGCGGGCAATATCAAGAATTTTGGGTTTAAAGGCGAAGCCAATTATTTTATCAACCAAGACAATGGTAATGTATTGGTAAGCAGTATCAGTATAGATTATGCTTTCCAAAACGGAATTAATTGGATGATTTCGGGTTTATACAACGGAAATTATCATTCGCAAAACGGATTGTTGTTACTCAATTTTTATAATTACGAATTGACGGCTAAAAATCTGTTTCCTTCAAAATATGCTTTTTTCAATCAATTTTCGGGCAATTTCGGTGCGGCGTGGAACTGGCGTGTCGGTGGAATTTATGCAACGGAAAACAAGTTAAGCATCCTGATTCCACAAATTTCATACAGCATCAAAGACAACTGGGATTTGGATATGTATATGCAATCTTTCTTTGCCGATATACCGAATATTGAGCAACGAAACATCTTGAACGTCCGTTTGCGTTGGAGTTTCTGATTTATTCCGTAACTTTGAAACCTCAAACAAAATTTAATGCACGACAGGTTTATACATAAGAAAAAACGGACATAAAAAAATGTCCGCTTTTACGAATTATTAACCTTATGACTGACACAAGGGACAACAATATTTTAATCATCGCTATCATCATCAAAATCCATTGCATCATCAAAATTATTTTCTATTATAGAAGCTAATTGAGAATTTGAATTATGATTGATATGAATAACACCATCATTTCCTACTGTTGCCGTAGAGAAATTGACCCCGTTAAATAATGATTTTAAATCCAAATACAATACAAAATGAATTTCTTGATTGGCATCTACCGTTATACCGGTTGGATTTTCAATTTCGTAATCTTCATCCAAAGTTGAAGTAAATTCAAAAGGAT
>JALSPZ010000287.1 GCA_026985675.1 Flavobacteriales bacterium | reverse complement strand
CGCATAGAGATTTTCCTAATCAAAAGGTTGATATTCCGAAATTGCGTGAATTTAAACTAGCTGTACATCCTTTGGTTTATTATAACAAAACCCTTGATTTAAAGCCGATGTCCGACAAACCCGGATTCTCAATTGCTCATACGGGTGCTTGGCAAGTAAAAAATATTTATTATAACAGAAAATATTTGGTGATTTTTACCTTTGTTCCCACTTCAAAAGTTTTGCGTTTAAAACCATTGGCTTGGTGGAATAAGTTTGTTTATTTTATCAAAAATTCATTGGGAAATTACTTGCAAAAACGTTCTACTTTCGGTTTTTATACCATTGGTTTTTTAACGGTTTATTGCCTGCGGATTGGTCTATGTTGCACTTGTAGGTGCAATAGCAACCGGCGACCCGTTACTTGGCGCATTGTATATGGCAATATTCGGCTTGGGAACCGCTCCAATGATGACTTTGGCTATTTTTCTCGGGAATTTCGTATCGGTTAAAATTCGCAATAAAATCAATAAAATAACACCTTACGCCGTAGCGTTTGTAGGTATTTTGTTTATATTGAGGGGATTAAATTTAGGTATAAAATATATCTCTCCAACCAACCAAATGATTGAAAAAATGAAGGATAAGAAGTTTGAAAAGATGCATCACAAGATTGAAAAGGTTATTCAGGCCAATGAATAAATTTTGAGCGTTTTTATTTCAATTTATCATATATTTCAATAAAACTTTTGGGAGGTGATAAGCCTAATTTATTATTTTCAAATTTATAAGGTATATGCATAAATTTATTGTCGTAATACCAAAATAAATTATTACTAATTGAACCGGGACCGTCTTTAAACATACCATTTATTGTAAAAATTAATGGATACACAGCCGAAGATATCTGTTTATTTTCGATAGGATAAAAAATTACGGAATCTCTATTTGGTATTCCTACAATTGAGCCGTAAGTCCCAATAAGTTTCGGTCTGTTTTCCATATCAAAAACAATATTTGAAGTAAAAAAGTTATCAGAATAAACAAATTTTATAGGGAATTTTTCAAGTTTATCGCTCTTAACTTTTATTGAATATTTTTTCTTAATATTTTGTATGCCCAATTCAAATAGCTCATCAACAGGTATATTCCAAGAACTTATATGTTCTTTCAAAACATTTATTATACTATAAGGTAAATCAAAAATTAAAACGGCAACAATATCGCCGGCAAATTTTTTGTGTATAATTAGATTTATGGATGATTCGGGAAAATAAGCTATATTGTATAATCTTACACCAATAAATTTCCTGACTTTTTCAAAATTATGTGCAATTTTATCAAATTTTTGTTCAAAATTATACGATAGAATCATTGCATCAAAATGATTTCTAATTATTTTTTTATAGTTTCGTTGTTTATTTTGTTTACAAATTTGCGAAAGGCTTGTCAATCCCAAATTTGTACTCCCAAAAACATTTTCATCAACAATAATAAGATCATCATTAATGGCATAATCAATTTTTGATTTTTTAAAATATCTATCAATTTCCGTTATAAAAGTTTTGTATTCTGATTTTGTAAAAAATTGAGCCCAATCAGGCACTTCTACTTCGTCATTTCGTTTAAAAAACATTTTAATATGAATTAAAATTTGTGTGCAAGTTAATAAAAAAATAGATATAACAAAAAAACAAAATCTTTATTGATTTTAGTGTATCAAACCCCCAACCAAGCTTTAAATATTTTTACTTTTTCTCTTGCCACGATAATTTCAGTTTTTTCAAATTTATGGACAATCAGTTTATATCTGCT
>JALSPZ010000286.1 GCA_026985675.1 Flavobacteriales bacterium | reverse complement strand
TTAGTCGTAGAAAATACACATTGAAATTCAAAGATTTAACCACCGGAAAATATCTTAAAGATGAAATAAAAAATACTACGGGACACGCTGTTTGGGCTAATGATAATCAAACGGTTTTTTATACCCGAAAAGATCCGGAAACATTAAGGGCTTATAGAATTTATAAACACAAATTGGGTGATAATCCCGATAATGACGAACTTGTTTACGAAGAAAAAGACGATACTTTTGATGTTTTTGTAACCAAAAGCAAATCCAATAAATATATTTATATCGCTTCGTTTAGCACCCTTACGACCGAATATCGCTATTTAGATGCCGATAAACCCGAGGGAAAATTCAAAATTTTTGCCCGAAGGAGCAGGGGAGTGGAATACAATCTTTTTCATCGGAACAACGAGTTTTATATCTTGACCAATAAAGATAAGGCAACCAATTTCAAATTGATGAAAACAACTGAAAATCAGACGGAAATGAATTTTTGGAAAGATGTTATCCCCCATAGAAAAAACGTAATGATTGACGATGTGGATATTTTTGACGATTTTATGGTTTTGCAAGAAAAAGAAAACGGACTGAACCGCTTGAGAATAATTACTAAATCAGACGATTATTATATCCAAATGAACGAAGAAACTTACACGCTTTATGTCTCGTATAATCCCGAAATGAAAACCCGTAAATTACGTTACGTTTACAACTCAATGACTACGCCTTCATCCGTCATTGAACACGATTTGAGCGCAAAAAAAGATACGGTTTTGAAAGAACAGGAAATTCCGGGCGGAAAGTTTGATAAAAACAATTACGAATCCGTTCGTTTGTGGGCAACTGCACGAGACGGAGTAAAAGTTCCGGTTTCGTTGGTTTATAGAAAAGGAATAAAACTCGATGGAAAAAATCCGTTATTGCTGTATGGATACGGTTCCTACGGAATTACGGTAGATCCGGGGTTTAGCTCATCCCGATTATCCCTTTTGGATAGAGGATTTATCTTTGCCATTGCTCATATTCGTGGAGGTGAATATTTAGGTCGCCCTTGGTATGAAGACGGAAAATTGTTGAAAAAGAAAAATACTTTTTATGATTTTATTGATGTCAGCAAATTTTTGATTGAAAAAAAATATACATCTCCGGAACATTTGTATGCAATGGGCGGTTCTGCCGGTGGATTGCTGATGGGAGCCGTTATCAATTACAATCCCGAATTATACAAAGCGGTTGTTGCCCAAGTGCCGTTTGTGGATGTAGTAACGACAATGTTGGACGAAAGTATTCCATTGACGACCGGCGAATATGACGAATGGGGAAATCCCAATGAAAAAGAATATTATTTTTATATGAAATCCTACTCGCCTTATGATAATGTTGAAGCAAAGAACTATCCTAATCTATTGGTAACCACCGGACTTCACGACTCACAAGTGCAATATTGGGAACCGGCAAAATGGGTGGCAAAACTGCGGGATATGAAAACCGATAACAACTTGCTACTGCTACATACCGATATGGAAGTTGGACACGGAGGAGCATCGGGGCGTTTTAAATCATTACGGGACAGAGCAAGGGAATATGCTTTTTTGTTGAGGTTTGAGAAGTGAAACAAACAGGTTTTGTATTGTTTATTTTTAATCTTTATTTTTTATAGCGTTTTTTATGTTTATATTTGCCAATTAACAAATTGATTTTTACCCGATTAGATGACGACTGTTGTAACAGCCCGAATTTTAAGGGTAAACACAACGCTAAAAATTAATTGGAGTAATTTTTGTATAATACGTAATAAATTTTTATAT
>JALSPZ010000285.1 GCA_026985675.1 Flavobacteriales bacterium | reverse complement strand
ACTTAAAAGAAAACTTCCGGATATTTTAAATGTAGATGAAATTGACCGTTTAATCGCCACCATAGACTTAACCAAACCCGAAGGCGAAAGAAACAAAGCAATTATCGAAACACTTTACGGATGCGGATTAAGAGTATCTGAATTGGTAGAACTTAAACTATCCGATTTGTTTTTTGATGAAGGGTTTATCCGCATTACCGGAAAAGGAAACAAACAACGATTTGTCCCGATAAACGATTATACAAAAAAAATCATTGAAAATTTTATCAAATATTCCCGAAAATCCGATGAAGCCAAGCCTGGATACGAAGACTATCTTTTCCTAAACCGCAGGGGCAAAAAACTTAGCCGCAATATGATTTTTATTATCATTAAAGAACTTTTGAAACAAAGCGGAATACAAAAAAACATAAGCCCGCACAGTCTGCGTCATTCTTTTGCCACTCATTTACTGGAAAACGGTGCCGATCTACGTTCTATACAACTGATGCTTGGACATGAAAGTATCACCACAACCGAAATTTATCTCCATATGGATAGAAAAAAATTACACGAAACTTTGGAAAAATACCATCCGAGAAATCATTAACTGTTAGCCGATTGATTATTTGTAGCATCCAACAACTTTCGCTGCAACGCCTGCACTCTTTCCAAGCTTTGGGTGCGAAAAGATTCATACTCATCAGACAAATTTTTATAATTTTCCAAAGTATCTTTCGTAATCTGATTACTTTGGTAAAAACGATAAATAAAAAACAACAACAGCAAGAAAAGGATTCCTATTAAAGACCAAACCAAAATATTATAAGCCGGTTTCGACATTTGAAATCCTAAAAAACTAATACGATCCTTTTGTCCATTAAGATTTTGAATTTCAGTGTTTCTTTTGTCGATATCGTTTTTTAATTCATCAATTTGTTTTTCAAATTTATCAATTTCCAAATTCAAATCTTTAATTTCTTTTTGTAATACCCCAATACTATCCAAAGTATTTTTCTTCAATTTTACAAACCAATAAGATTTGATTACTTTATAATCCTGATATTTACCGGATTTATTAAAAACTTCCTCAAACTGTTTTTTTATACTCCCATTCCATTCCGGAACTTTATTCTTTTTCATATTTTGAGACCATAAGAAATTTACTACAAGAAAGGAAAGTAAAAAAATATATTTTTTCATAATATAATCATTTTATTGTGTTTCAATTGATTGCACAAATTTATAAATTTATATTATATATAAAAATTAAATTTCATTCAATCCCATCTTAAATATTTTTTAAAATAAAATTAATATCTTAATTTATAATGAGTTGAGTATATTTTTAAGCATTAGAATATTAAATTCACAAGCTAATGAATTTAGCCTTTTCGGCATACGAGGATTTTTCGTAAAATTTGAAGTGAATGGAACGTAAAACTGTCTGCTGTGTGAGGTTACGTTAAGGTTGTATTTAGAAAAAATATTCAACCGAGTTCAGACAGTTTAGTGAAATGAACAAAAAATTTAGAAAAATACTCGTCAGCCTAGTGTCTTGTCAAGTGCATGATGTTGTATAAGTCGTAGTAATTTTTGTGGAGAGCAAGGCATAAATTTTTCGGCATAGCCGTAGCTATGGTTAAAAATTTTAACGTAGCTATCTGCAAAAAGAACAAGACTTGGTGCGACAGAATATACTTGACAAGACACTATATATTTTTTGTTACCATTGAGCAAAGTCGAAATGTTCATCGATGGAAAAAGTAAAAAATTAAATTTATTTAGGTCAGGATTCTTACATTTTCTTTTTTATAAA
>JALSPZ010000284.1 GCA_026985675.1 Flavobacteriales bacterium | reverse complement strand
ACATCAGTTTCAGAAACAAAATAACCTAAATATGTATATCCCTTTTTTTCTTCGTTCCCCTCATACCAAGTTATTTCTCCTGTTTCATTGTTCTTATACCAATCCATCCCGTCCGGATCCACCAACATCATCAGATTATCCGCCGTATAGGTATAAGGCGAAAAATTGGGATATTTTTCAGCCAGCGGGTCTGTGGCATAAAACTGTGAAATATGTGGGTTGTAGTAGCGGTTTGCAACTAACCTGTAATTACAAATATATGAAACATTGCCTATTTTCATAGTTGTAAAGGTATGAAAATTTTTGTTATCTTTAAAAATAACAAAAATCTGCTTTACATACTTTTTGGGGTGGTATCAATATTTTTTCTTATTTATGAATTTACTACATTATGCAATTATAAGGTAGGGGGAGCTTATAATCTTTGAATAAATTTATTGGGGTTTATAAATAACATAATACAATCAAAATTTTATTTAATTTTCTTATAATAAAATTCCGAATCATAATTTATGATAAGATTATTACTAAAAGGATTTATTGGTAAATACGAATTGATTAAATATTTATCATAAGACTTAACTCTGTAATCGTAATATATATCATCTTCATTAAATAAAAAATCATTAAAAAGCAAATGATCACCATTTCTTTCCCAAGTCCCGGTATTTATATTTACCAACCTATCGGAATCATTATCATAAATTATGTGTTTATAAGTTCCGTTTTTATAAATTATCAGTGTATCTGCTGTAATTGCTCTATCGGTAAAAACGGCAACATAAACACCGTTATGAGTATTAATCATGCCGCAGCTATAAAAAAGCAAAAGGATAAAAGCACTTAACAATATTTTCTTGTCAAACAATAACATCAATACATATTATTAAACAAAGGTATTAAATTAAACATTAGTTATAAATCTATATTCAAACAAAAAGACATCCTATTGAGGATGCCTTTTTAAAAATTTATAACTTAAAATGCAATTTAATTCGCAGTAACCTTTACATCATCCAATTGATAAGTAGTGGTAATACCGCCGTCGCCGCCAAGGTATCTGAAAGCTATATAAACCGTTCCGCTCAAACAAGACATATCGGCTGTTCCTTCAACCCAATTGGTCATATATCCTGACGAAGGTCCATTGGCAATTTCAGCATCTACCATTAACCAAGTGGCTGACTGAATATTAGTTCCGTCAAAATCAGTGGAAACAAATACGGTTAATGCGGCTCCGTTGTTATAGCCGGTTTTGGTTTTAAAACTCAATTTTTCTCCGGTGGAATTATCCAAATCTATCGGAGGTGAAATTAACCAAGCTTCCAAAGGATTTTCATTGGAATTATAAGCGGAACATTGAACATAATTATTGCTACCGGAATAATTTTTTACTTTCCATAAATTGCTTCCTCCATTTACATTTATATTCAACCAACTGCCTATATTGGTGCTATTACTGCTATAAGATTCAAAATCATCCGAAAATACAACGGTAGAACCTCCTACATTAGTACCGTTACAATCCAACATTGGAGGGTCACAACGAGGTCCATCAAAATTAAATGCTTCCGGATTATTCACTCTCAAAACAAAATAATGGTCTCCGTAATCTCTTGAAAGAACTCCGGATACCGTTCCACTGCCTTCAGGTAATAACACATCCTTAAAGTTTGCAAAGGTGCTGGTTTCCAATTTTATTTCATATCCATCGGCACAACTTTTCATAATGCGGTGGGTATCATAACTGTCATTGGGATCTACAAAAGTTTTACCCAATAAACTTCTGTCAAACTGCATATCATTCAATTGGATATAAGTCCCCAACATATCATTGGTAATATCATTTACGGAATTTACAACTTTGGGAGAAAGAACTTCCGGTGAACAAGCTCTCTTGATAATTTTTTTGGCTACATTTTCACGAATATTATTGACGCTGTTTCCGTCAAACTCGCCAATTACAAATTCTCCGTGCGACTTATTAACTGCCAATCCGTTCAATTGGATATAAATTTTACGACCCATATCGTAGTGCGCAAACAAACTACGCATATCTATTCCAACTTTTATTCCTCGGGTGGGATTTGCAGGATCGTCTTGAATGAATAATTCTTTATAAAAATTACCGTCTTTATCGCTGGAAATAACATATCCGGCAACATATACGGGATCAGCATCCACTGCTGCAAATTTATAAGGATTTCTGTCTTGCGGTCCGGGATTGATAGCATACCACGCATCGATAATATGTTCTATGGTAGTCATCTGCGTAGCAGGAATTTCGGGTTCTTCGCAATTGATTTGCGGGGTCTCGTAATCTTTGTCTTTAACACAGGAGTTTAAAGAAAAGCCAATGATAACCAAGGTTATAACTGACAAAATTGATATTATTTTTTTCATTTTTAATGGTGTTTTTTAAAGTTAATAATTAAAATCTGATATAAATGTTTAGATAATATGAAGTTCCTCTGCCATACCAATATTTATTACCAAATAAAGGTTTTTCCAATTCCATATCTTCTTTAAAATTGATAATATTTCCTTTTCGAGATTGTTCAAATCCTCCGGTTCTGAATTTTTCACCCAAAAGATTGTTAACACTGGCAAAAAATCCGAGATATTGATGTCCTATCTTCCAAGATTTTCCACCGACAATATTCATCACAAAAATATCTTCCAATCGTTCTTGAACCAATAAGCGGTCGATATCTTCTTGCGTTACACCTACTGCCGGACTTCCGTCAAAATCTTTGTAGAAATTATCGGTTCTTCTAATGGATGATAAACCTACATAATTATGCGATAAGAAGTTGGCATTGGCAGCTACCCACCAATATTTAGGGTCTCTGTATTCAAAACCAATAGAGTATCCTTGTTGCGGTGTTCCCGATTGTTTGTAATTTTTCAAATACGATACAAAAGTGGCTTCATCATCTTCGGCAGCCGAAATTTTAAGCTTGGGATTGTTCGAATAAATATATTGTCCGATACCTGCTGCTGCCAAAAATTTAACCGTAGGCGTTAGTTTGATATCCATACTAAACTCTGCACCTACATTGGTTTTTTCAATACCATACAATGCAGCTACCAAGAAATCATCAGTATGTGTAACCCCGGTCAGTCCTTGCACATAGTAATAGGAAACCTCGGTCATATCTTTGAATTGGGTATAATAACCTGTTAATCTGGAATTTATTTGTTGAGATTTGTAAATATAACTTCCATCGAAAGACATTGTTTTAACGGTCGTAATATCAGGAACCAATTCGTTGGATACTCTTGAATTGGCAAAAGTATTGCGAATACTCGGAGCATCATTCAAATAAGCTCCGTTAAAATCAAAATAATGATGACCGGATAATTTGTAGGTTAAACCTGCTTTAATTCCGAAAGTATTGAAGTCCACCGGTTCACTCTTGCCGTAAGAAGTATTTTGATACTCTCCGTTTTTGTATAAACCATCTCTTTGATAAGAAGTCATTCCGGCATTGGCAGCCAGATAAAAATCAACTAAATTATAAGTAAAATCGCCTTTTACATATCCGTTGATAATATTTGCATTAATTAAATAATGATATTTGAACATATCTCCTTCTACTACTTGTCTATTGGGATTCAATACATCACTATCTTCTTGTCCGGGAATTGCATATTTATTTTTATCCGTGTAATATTTAGCTCCTAACAAATCGACCACTTCTGCATAATTATCGGAATTTACTTTTTTGTAAAGCAAGGAACCGTTTAAGGCGATATGGTCATTAATTTCTCTAAAAAATACGGTATTTAAAGCCAAAACATCGTCAGCATTGGTATCATTGTATAAGAGATAAACCGCATCGTCATATAGTGAATTGGCATAATACAAATCGTTCCACATAATTTGACTTTCGGGAGTTTTGTTTAAGAAATATTGCGTGCGGGCATAAGCACTAGCAAAATCTTCATTTCCGGGATGACGCAAAAAGTAACTCGGAAGCTTTTGATAATAAGTCGGATCAGGGTTCATTCCCTTGTATTCCAAACGACTATTGGAAATGGTTCCCGTTTGATACATTATATTGGTATTCAAACTGGTTTTATCATCAATATCCCAATAATGGCTAAGCATTACCGTAGGTCTTTTGATTTCTTTCATACGGGCATTACGTTTTTGTCCGTCTTGCCAACCCCAGTATGCATTGTATTTTGTTCCGCCCAAATCAAATACTTCTTGTGTATTGGGCGAATTTTTTCCTCTACGATTGGGCGTATAAAAAGCGGTAAGATTCAAACTGTGTTTTTTGTTCAATTTTTTTTCTATTGCTATAAAACCACCCCAAGCATTATAAGTCGTTCCTTCAAAATAGCCTTCTTGTCCGTAACGTCTGGAACCCAATACACTAACCGCCCATCCGTTTTTGAGCAATCCTGTATTATAAGACGCCATAACTCGTCCACGATAATTAGAGTTGGTAGAAGCATAAGAAACTCTACCGCCCGAGCGCATTTGTGAAGCACGGGTAATAAAATTGGTCGTTCCCAAAACATTTCCGAAACTTACATCAGAAGGTTTTAGTCCGTAAGTAAATTCTTGATTTCTCAAAACATCATTTAAGCCTCCCCATTCACTCCATTGCGGTCTGCCGTCATAAGTTTTGTTCATAGGAATTCCATTGAACAAAACTTCGCCCATACTGGTATCATAACCACGAGCTTTGAACCAAACTTGTCCGAAGTTGAAAGCTACAACCCTTTGATAAGTGTCTTTGGATGATTGTAATAATCCGGCTACACTGCTGTTTTGTGTTCCGGATTCATCATCGGATAATTCGTCATCACTCACAACAATTATCCCTTGTTCTTCGTTGTCTTCCGTAATTGGGAAAAGCATTAAACTACCCAAATCGGTAACTTTTCCTTTTTGAACAACTGTAGGAATAGTTTGATCCTCGTAATTGTTTTTTTTCAGTATTACATCAACCGCTCCCGTCGGGGTATTTTGTAATACAAAAACTCCAAACTTGTTGGTTTGTGCATTGAGTTTTGTGTTTTTAATTTCAACGGAAACCCCTTCCAAAGGTTTTCCGGAATCCGCGTCTAATACCTTTCCCGTAACTCCCGATTGAGCAAAGCCCATCGAAAACAGAAAAAGTATAGCCATTGAAAATAATTGTTTCATAGATTTTCTTTTCATTTGTTTGCTACAAAAATACATTTTTTTTTGGTCTTTTTAAGAAAGAAAAGATATTAGATATATAAAGAAATCATTAATTGTTTATTTAAAATTATTATTTAACATTTTTATAAGGAAAATTTTTATTTTCTATGCCTTTTCTAAACCAAAATGAAAATATTTTGCAGTATATTTGCTCATAAATTTTCAATAACTTGTTATAACAATTTTTAATCTTACAATAATGAAAAAACTGCTTATTCTATTTTTATTCATCGGGTTGATGAACTGTTCCACTACGAAAACCACACAAACAGCTCAACATAAATCTTCCACACAAAAAAAAGTTTTGGCACGTACCATAGCTTTTTATAATTTGGAAAACTTGTTTGATACCATCAACGATCCCAAAACACGTGATGAAGATTTTACTCCCGAAGGACGGGACAATTGGACTTCCGAAAAATATCAGCATAAATTACACAATTTAGCCAAGGTCTTGGCGGATATCGGCAGAGCCGAGACTCATACTTCACCTGCAATAATCGGTGTAGCAGAAGTAGAAAACAGACAAGTGTTGGAAGATTTGATTCATACGGGTGATTTGAAAGGAAAAAATTACGGCATCATTCATTTTGATTCACCCGACAGAAGAGGAATTGATGTAGCCCTGCTTTACAAGAGAAATTTCTTTAAACCTATTAATTTCAAAAAGTATCCGCTATATATTTACGATAACGATACGCACAGAAGAATCTATACGCGTGATCAATTGATTGTTACAGGATTGCTCGACGGCGAAAAAATACATATTTTAGTCGATCATTGGCCTTCGAGAAGGGGAGGAGAACAAAGAAGTTTACCTAAAAGAGTTAAAGCCGGCGAATTGAGTAAAAAAATTATGGATTCCATACGTAAAATAGAACCCGAGGCCAAAATTGTTATGATGGGCGATTTGAATGACGATCCTTCCAGCCCAAGTGTAAAAAGAGTTTTGAGAACTACGGCAAAAAAATCAACCGCCATTGAAGAAAACAGGTATTATAATACGATGGAAAATTTTTACAATCGCGGAATTGGAACACTTGCTTATCGAGACAGTTGGAACTTGTTTGACCAAATCATAATTACTCCTTCATTATTGAACGAAAAACAACCTATGCAATTTCATCTGTGGAAGGCAGGAATTTACAGTAAAGAATTTATGAAAAACCGTAAAGGAAGATACAAAGGATATCCCAAAAGAACTTTGGTCGGTGGACAATTTATCGGCGGATATAGCGACCATTTTCCTACTTACATTATATTAATAAGAGAAATAAATTAAATAAATTATGAAAATAAAAACCATAAAAAAGCCAAATATTGCAGAAAAAGACAATGTTGTAATCTTGGCTCAATCCAAAGAGGATATTAAAAATATGCCTTGTGAAAAAGTAATACCGCTTTTGCAAGAAAAATTCGATAAAGAAAAATTTCAGTTCGTTAAAACTCCCAAACATTGGATGTTTGTGCTGAATACCAAAAAAATGAATGCGGAAGAAATTCGCAAAAAAGCCAATGAAATTTTTCAAAAAGTAAAAGATGAAAAGGATTTAACGCTAATTGGAAAAGACAAAGAACAATTAAAAGCTTTTATCGAAGGTTTTTATTTGTCGGGCTATCAGTTTTTGAAATATTTTAAAGACCAAAAGAATAAGAAAAACAAATTTGCGGAATTGAAAGTTGTCGGATTAACCGCTAAAGAAATCAATACCTTAAAAAATGTATTGGACGCTACGCTTTGGGCAAGAGATTTGGTAAACGAACCCGTTTCTTTTTTAGATGCCAAACAATTAGCCAAAGAAATCGAGAAAAAAGCCGAAAAAGACGGCCTGAAAGTAAAAGTTTTACATAAAAAAGATATCGAAAAATTGGGAATGGGTGGTTTATTAGCCGTTAACAAAGGTTCTGAAACCCCACCTACATTTACCATTATCGAATGGAAACCCAAAAATGCGAAAAACAAAAAACCTATTGTTTTGGTAGGAAAAGGAGTAGTTTACGATACGGGAGGTTTGAGTTTAAAACCAACGCCTCATTCAATGGATTTGATGAAAAGCGATATGGCAGGCGCTGCAATGATGGCAGCTACAATGGATGCCATAGCTAAAAATAAACTACCGGTTTATGTAGTAGCTTTGATTCCTGCTACGGACAATCGTCCCGGAAAAAATGCTTATGCACCCGGTGATGTGATTAAAATGTATGACGGAACTACCGTAGAAGTCCTCAATACCGATGCCGAAGGACGAATGATATTAGCCGATGCCATTGCCTATGCCGATAAATACAAACCCGAAGTTATCATAGATGCGGCAACACTTACGGGAGCAGCTGTTAGAGCTATTGGAGACAAAGCGGCAATTGTAATGGGAAATGCCCCGAAAAAATATATCAACAAACTTGAAAAATCAGGCAACAAGACTCACGAACGCGTGGTAGAATTTCCTTTTTGGGACGAATGGAAAGAAGAAATGAAATCCGACATTGCCGACCTTAAAAACATTGGAAGCGGAAATGCAGGAATGATAACCGCCGGAAAATTCTTGGAACACTTTGCCAAGCAACCTTATATCCATATTGATATTGCAGGACCCGCTTTCTTGGAAAGTCCGCAAGACTACAAAGGCAAAGGTGCAACAGGATTTGGCGTGCGATTGCTCTATAATTTTTTTGAAAATTTGTAGAAAAAACCTTAAAACGAGATAAAAAGTGGTATTTTTATAAATATCACTTTTTTTTAATTTTTATTTGCAATAAAATATTTGTAAATTTAAGCAAAACAAAAATCCAACATTATG
>JALSPZ010000283.1 GCA_026985675.1 Flavobacteriales bacterium | reverse complement strand
TATAAAGCCGAATTTTTACCTCCCGAATTAAAACTCCAAGGGGTTCTGCGGAATTGCCACATAGCAGCATATAAAATATCCGGATTTTTTGGGTCCATTACAATATCCGAAATACCTGTATCGGGCAAGCCGGCAAGTATTTTTTTCCAGGTTTTTCCTCCGTCGGTGGTTTTATATACACCTCTTTTGTCATAATCACCCCAGAGATGTCCCAATATGCCAACATATACGATATCGGTATTTTTCGGGTTGATTACAATGGCGCTGATTCTTTCCGAATCGTCAAAACCTATTTTTTTCCAATTGTTCCCTCCGTCGGTCGATTTATACAATCCGTCTCCTACGGAAGTGCTGTTGCGGGTCCAAGTTTCACCGGTTCCCACCCAAACAACTTTATCGGGGTTTTGGGGATCCAATTTAACTACGCCGATAGACGAATTGTGTTTATTAAACATCGGGGAGAAATTTATTCCTCCGTCAATGGATTTCCAAACACCACCGCCTGCTGTTCCTACCCAAATGGTATTGTTATACTTGGGATGCATTTCAATATCCGTTAAACGTCCGCTGGTCAAAGCGGGACCTAATTGGCGAACCTTAAAAACGTTAAAAATTTGTTTTGCTGTAAAAGATTTTTGTCCGTAGCTCAAAAATGTAAAAGCCAATAAAACGGGTAGCAGAATTTTTTTCATGGTTGATTATTTTTTAAAAAATAAACTCTTGCCATTTTTCGGACAAGAGTTTGGTAAGTTTTTAGAAAAATTTATTTTCCTTGGTCTTTGGTGTCTTTTGCTTGATTCTCAGGAAATTTGAAAGCGCTATCATCCAATTTGGGATTGAGTTCTATGGAGTCTATTTTGACGGTTTGACCGGTCATTCCATTAAATTTATTTGTTGTGGTAAAAGGGAAATATATTCCGTTAACTTCTTGATAATCACTATAAACTTCTTGAACTTTTTTTCCTTGATAAGGACCTTCGGTAATGGGAGTTTCCTTGACTATCGGAACATAATTTTCCGTATCAAAATAGTAATAAGATATCTCGGGGACTTCTTTTCCGTCTTTCATAATCGGGTGTTCTGTCAATTTAATTTTATAAGTTTCTGTTCCTTCGATTTCTTCTTTTCCCATAAATTCCACTTTATATCCTTTTTTCTTATAATTAAGAAAGGGAATCGGAAACTCATCTTTGGCATTTCTCTTAATGTTTTCTGTAGCTTCTTTATCCAATTTTTCCGGTTTTTGGTTCATCATATTCATTCCCCAAGCTTCGTTTCCGTCAAAAGCCATTTGGGTTATTTCTTTTCCTTGAAAATTAAATTTCATCAAGATTTTTCCATCGTTAAACATATAAATCTCTGCTGGAATTTCCATTCCTTGCGTTTGAGCTTTGGCTTTAATATGTAGCCCTTCCAATTTTTCCAATTTTTCTTTTCCACCAATGGCATCCAAGTAATTGTCAATAATTTCATCGGCTGTTTGCGCTTGTATTCCGTAACCGAAAATCGTAAGTAATAGGATAAATAAAATTGTTTTTTTCATAAAATTTATTTTTTAGTTTATATATCAACGATAAAATTAATAAAATGTTACAAATATTTAGGGTTTTAAAATTTTTCCTTTGACATTGATTAAAACTTTATCTTCCAAATACAATTGTTCTTTTTGAAAAAACAGTTTGTAATTGCGTAGGAGTTTTCTTTTGATTTTTTTGTCATAAGCGGAAATTTCCGCTTGATATTTTCCAATCATTTCATTGGGATTGATTTCTTCAAAAGACAATTGAAAAATTTTATCTACTTTTAAA
>JALSPZ010000282.1 GCA_026985675.1 Flavobacteriales bacterium | reverse complement strand
CTCAAGCCGAAAAAACAGCCTGATTTAGGCGGCGGAGGTATTGTGAATATTTCCAATCCGAAATATTACGAAGTGTTCCCCGTGGCTTACGGAAAGAAGTATAATATTTTCAGAGGACGAACCTACCATCCGGATTATGAATACATAATGCTGACCGATAAAAAAGGCAAAATCCTGCACGCCCGGAAATTATTTGATAAAAAGCAAAAGAAGTTCGTTCGTATGAGTGAAATCAAAGGCGATTCCATTATTATGATGTACTATGTGGAATATAAGGAGAGGAAAAAATGGAATGCTTTTGTGAAGGAGATTTATGATGCCAAGACATTTAAATTGTTGTCTCAAAGTGCTTTAACTTTGAATAAGTTGGGTATCAAATATTTGACCAGAAAAGGAAAAATGTACAAGAATAAAAATAAGCCCAAACCTTCTTTCGGACCGATATTATTATTCAAAGATGATTCTTCCTTATTCTTTGCCGGAGATAAGCTGCTTTTCCTCGATCAAAATTTACGGATTGTACATAAAGAGCCCTTAGGTTTTTCGGCAAAATCCAAAAATCCGTTTCATTTATTTTACGCTAATTACGGTACGGACAAAAATAATGTCATTATCGGTTTCCAAAACAGAAAGGATACATACAAAATTGTTAACAATAAATTCATTCATTCGGTTAGCGGAGTTTATGAAATGCATTTCCTGAAAATTGATTTGGATACACATAAAATTGTCGATAAACGGATGATCAAAGTTAATCCTAAGAAGGATAAATTCGAATATTTACCTGCCAAAAAAGGTTATATCGCTATTTTGGATCACAGTGCCAAAGGAAAAGATAAATTACGTTTGGAAAAAATCTTTTAAAATAAAATATTATGAGAAATCTAAGAATCATTTTATTTATCGTGGTTATGACCGTTTACCGCCCGGTGTTTTCGCAAGCATATGATGGAGCATATGATCATAAGCTCGGTTTAGGAATGCTCGGGTCAGGGAAGGGAGCCGGTTTTTTCATTTATACCGATAGTGGGCTGTCCAATTTGTTTTCATTAGGCATGTCCATATATTCTGCGAATTTATGGGTGGACAAACAGTATGTCACACATAATAGTTCCCTACTGGATAAATTTTTTAAATATGTAACCATCTTCGCTGATATAAAGACTCACTTCAACAGTATTTTAAATATGAATGAGCACACCGACTTATATCTTGCTCCTTCATATGCGTTTTTAGGAGGCAACTTCCATTTAAAGGCAGGATTCAGATATATGTTTACAGACCGGTTCGGAATGAATCTGGAAGTGGCATATCCTGTTTTTTTGTTGCGTCAGAAATCACTCTCCCGGGAAGGGGATTTTTTCAACAGGCCTTATCTGAGTTTATCGTTTTTTATTACAAGGCATTACATTATCAGGTACTGGTAGTCTGTTTGAGTATTTCAAAATTTGGCAACATTATTTTGAAGGAGATTGAGATGTTTGTATCTTGATCTCCTTTTTTATTAATAAGGATACATTGATTTTTATCATAAAAATATCGTTGAAAGAAACCTACCTTTGAACAAAACCAAAATAACGCATTATGTTAAAAACATCTGTTGCCAAGAAGATTGCCATGGCGCTTTCGGGTTTTTTTCTCATTACTTTTATCATTGTTCATTTGAGTATCAATTTGACAATGGTTTTCGGCGGGAAAGAAACCTTTGAGGAAGCGGTCCATTTTATGGCAACCAATCCTTTTATAAGGATTATGGAGCCCATTCTGTTTTTGGGATTTATCTTTCACATTTCCATGGGGATTTACCTGGAAT
>JALSPZ010000281.1 GCA_026985675.1 Flavobacteriales bacterium | reverse complement strand
TCCCATTCAATTTAGAAAAAAACTTAATATACCTAATTTAATTAGGTATATTTTTTTATATTTGTCTTTTATTACATTAAATGCAATAATTTTGAGCAAAAGAAACACAAATTTGATTCAAGGGAATTTGCAAAGCATCGTATTGAAATTGTTACGAGATAATGGGGAGATGTATGCTTATGAAATTATCAAAACAGTCAAAAAAATGACCGATGACAGGATGGAAATAACAGAAGGTGCATTATATCCCTTATTACATAAGTTGGAAGCAAGTAATATTTTGGAAGTTGAGATAAAGAATATCGGTAATCGTAACCGAAAATATTACAAATTAACCGAAAAAGGAATTATAGAAACCAATAAGCAACTTGCTGTTTTACAAGAGTTTATTCAAGTTATGCAAGTGTTTTTTAATCCCGAAATAAAACCCGTGTAATATGAAACAATTAAGCAAAGCACAAATAGATTCGTTATTTGATTTTGTAAAAAAACATTATGTGGAATGGTATGATTTACAATTGGAATTAGTTGATCATTTGGCAACGGATATTGAAAATATTATGGATAAAAATCCGAATATCAGTTTTGAGAAAGCCCGTGATATAGCTTTTAAAAAGTTCGGTATTACAGGATTTTATGATGTAATAGAAGCTAGAAAACGGGCTATACATAAACATATTCTTCGCTTATTGGTAAAAGAAATGTTTTCCGTTGTGCTTTCGTTAAAAATTATTTTTTTTATGGGTTTATGGTTGTTGTTTTATAAATTTTTTATAAATTTTCCAAAAATAAACAAATATATATTTTTTACGGTGTTATTTTTCCTTTTGATTTTTTCTATGATTACAATTATACGCTATAAGTTTAAAATGCAGAAGGAACTTAAACAAAAAAATAAAATTTTTTTATATGAATCGGTGTTATTTAATGATTTAAACTTAATTTTTATTCTTTTAACTCAATCTTTAAATGTTTGGGTTAATACATTGCATATAAATTCGGTTTGGGCAACTAACCATGCGGTATCAATAGCTTTATTGATAACTTTTTTATACTTGTTTATTTATGTTGGTATCTTCATCGTTCCTGATAAAATCAAACAAGAATATAGGAAAAAATATTTTAATCTTTGTTAGAATTAGTCATTAATATGACAATATTCCAAATATAATTTTATGATATTTTTTAATTGATAAAAACAGATTTTATTTATGAAAGTGTTTTTTCAATGCTAATCTGACACTACCTTCTTTAAGTAACATTTGATTGGCTTTTTCATAATTCAGTCCCGTTTCTTTCATAATCATTCTTGTGCCTCTATCGACCAATTTAGCATTTGTCAATTGCATATCGACCATTTTGTTTCCTTTTACTCTTCCTAATTTAATCATTGTAGTTGTTGAAATCATATTCAAAACCAGTTTTTGAGCCGTTCCTGCTTTCATTCGACTGCTTCCGGTAACAAATTCCGGACCTACCACAACCGTAACCGGATATTCTGCCGCTTGTTCCAATGGACTTCCCGGATTCATAGTGATACAACCTGTAATAGCTCCAAACTCTCTTGCTTTTTTTATTGCCGATACTACATAAGGTGTTGTGCCTGATGCGGCTATTCCTATCAATACATCGTGTTTATTGAAATTGTATTTTTTTAAATCTTCCCAAGCTTGTTCAGTTGAATCTTCGGCGTCTTCCACTGCTTTTCTTATGGCTTTATCGCCACCGGCAATCAATCCTATAACCAAATCATCCTCTACCCCAAAGGTCGGGGGACATTCACTGGCATCCAATATTCCCAATCTTCCACTAGTTCCTG
>JALSPZ010000280.1 GCA_026985675.1 Flavobacteriales bacterium | reverse complement strand
AAATTATTTTAAAATTATTAAAAAAGGGGAATGATTTTTTTCATTCCTCTTTTTTTGTAAAGATTTTTATATTAATTTTGAATAAATTTCATACTGATGAAAAAAGGACCATTGTTTTATGCCAAAATTCTATTATTCGGTGAATATGGAATAATAAAAGATTCTAAAGCTTTGGCTATTCCATATAATCATTTTAAAGGCGGATTAAAAATTGGGAAACTAAACGATGAAAAAAGCCAAACTTCTAATGATGTTTTGAAAAATTTTTATAAATATCTCCTCCAAAAAAATGAAGAATTTCCACAATTAATAAACTTGGATTTTGACACTTTCAGGGCAGATTTACAAAATGGTCTTTTTTTCGAATCCAATATCCCCGAAGGTTATGGCATCGGAAGTTCCGGAGCATTGGTAGCTGCTATTTATGAACGTTATGGACGAAACAAAATTACGGTTTTGGAAAATCTTACACGAGATAAACTTCTGAAATTAAAAGAAATTTTCAGTATAATGGAAAGTTATTTTCACGGAAAAAGTTCCGGACTTGACCCGTTAAACAGTTACCTCAGTATCCCTATATTGATACAATCCAAACAAAATATTGAACCTACTGGCATTCCTTCGCAAAAAGAAGGTAAAGGGGCAGTTTTTCTTATTGATTCCAAACAAATAGGAGAAACAGGTTCTATGGTCAGTATTTTTATGGAAAAAATGAAAAACGAAGGTTTTAGGAAAACATTAAAAACAGAATTTATCAAATATACCGATGCTTGTGTACATGATTTTTTATCGGGAGATATAAAATCTTTATTCGGCAATTTGAAACATTTGTCTTCAACGGTTTATAACAATTTTAAACCCATGATCCCCGTCCATATGATGGACGTTTGGAAAAAAGGATTGGAAACCAATGATTATTACTTGAAACTTTGCGGTTCAGGTGGAGGTGGATATATTCTGGGCTTTGCCGAAGATTTTGAAAAAGTAAAAAAACAACTCAAAGACTACGATTTACAAGTGGTATACAGATTCTGACATTGTGAAAAAAAATACGCAAAAAAATTTTTTTTCAGCACTTTCCGGTTTCTTTTTACTGGTAAGGGTTCAAAATATTATCTTGCTTACCTTGGCTTTTTATTTTACAGCAAAATATATCTTTTTACCCGAAATCAATTGGAATAAATTAATTTTTGATAAAAATTTTTTTCTCTTGGTCTTATCCACAAATTTTGCCGTTGCCTCGGGATATTTAATCAATAGTTTTTATGATTTTAAGAAAGATTTAATCAATCGACCGCAAAAGACCTTACTGGAACAAAATCTTAAACAAAAGAAAAGATTATATCTCTATTTCTTATTTAATTTTATCGCTACATTTTTGGCTTTTTTTATATCCTGGCGTGCAGCTTTGTTTATAGCATTCTATATTTTTTTGATTTGGTTTTACTCTCATAAACTTAAAGGATGGGCACTAACGGGAAATATAATAGCTGCTGTTCTGTACATCTTCCCTTTTTTCGGTATCTTTCTTTTCTTTAAAAAACTAAACGGTTTTATTCTCTTACATGCATTTTTTCTTTTTAATTTGCTTTTGATTAAAGACTTAGTTAAATCATTAGTCAATATAAAAGGCGAGCTTTTGGAACAAAATATGACATTACCTGTTAAATATGGTGAAAAAAGAACTTTTCAAATTATCTTTATATTTTCAATATTGCTTTTACTTCCCATAATTGCACTTTTCCAGTATAAAAATCTCGGAAATATGAAGTTTTATTTTTATCTGTTTGTTTTAAGTTTTTATTCTATGTTATTTGTTGCCGTTAAAAAACAAAAAATACGAACAACCTATTATTTTTATGTATTGATAAAAATTCTTTTAGTATTGGGAGTTTTTAGTTTAATGTTAATAAATATTTAATAAAAAAACAGATTAATATAAACAAAAAAACTATTTTCGCAGGGTATTTAAAATAAATTTATGTCCAAGTTACTAATTATCGGTTCATTAGCCTTTGACGAAATAATCACTCCTTTTGGCCAATCGGGTAAAATTCTCGGTGGATCCGCTTCATATATATCTTTGGCTGCTCGTAAAGTCTTTAAGGGTACCATAGGGATTGTTTCGGTTATTGGTGAAGATTTTCCCGATGAATATATCCAAAAATTCAGAAAACAAAATATCGATTTACAAGGAGTTAAACAATTGTCGGGAGAAAAATCATTTTACTGGAAAGGCAAATATCATAATGATTTAAATAAACGCGACACCTTGGTGACGGAAGTAAATGCTCTGGCTAAATTCACGCCCGAAGTCCCCGAAAATTTTAAGGATGCAAAATTTCTAATGTTAGGAAATTTACATCCGTCCGTACAAAAAAACGTAATCCTGCAAATGAACCCACGACCCGAGCTAATTGCTCTGGATACGATGAACTTTTGGATGGATACCGCTTGGGATGAGCTATTGAATGTTTTAAAAATGATTGATATTCTTATTGTTAATGACGAAGAAGCACGCCAGTTAACGAAAGAATATTCCTTGGTATCCGCTGCTAAAAAGATTTTTGAAATGGGACCTAAATATGTCATCATAAAAAAAGGAGAACACGGAGCTCTACTCTTTCATGAAAAAAATATTTTCTTTGCTCCCGCCCTTCCATTGGAAGAAATTTTTGATCCGACCGGTGCGGGAGATACATTTGCCGGTGGGTTTATGGGACAAATTGCCAAAAACGGACCTATCAATTTTGATTATATGAAGAATGCTGTAATTACTGGCTCAAATCTTGCATCTTTTACTGTTGAAAAATTCGGAACGCAAAGACTCGAAGAAATCAATAAAGATGAAATAAATAATCGTTTACAAGATTTTGTAAGGCTTACACAATTTGATATCGAATTGGCTTAGTATGCGAGGTAAACCTTTAATCTTAATTTTTATTTTTTTGCTTGCTTGCAAAGAAAATCCCCGTTTTAAACATCCCGAAAGTTTGGAAAAACCGGTGGTAAACTTTTATGCTTCCGATTTTTACTTACCTGACTCTTCCGGTGTTTATCGTAGTCTATATCAACACCTTTCAAAAGCAAACATTTTAGACTTTTGGGCTTCTTGGTGTCGCCCTTGCCGCGAATCGGCAAATCCGTATTATAAAAAACTCTATAAAACTTATCATAAAAAAGGCTTGAATATATTCGGTGTATCCGGCGACAGACATCAATATTTTTGGAAAAAAGCTTTAAAACAAGATAGTATACCTTGGATAAACACCATAGATTCTTTACACACAACTTATACTAAATTTCAAGTAAAAAGTTTACCAAAGATGTTTTTGATTGATAAAAACGCAAAAATTATCGGAATTAACCTCTGGGGAAAAGAGCTGGAAAATAAAATCGATAGTTTGTTAAAAATCCAAAATTAACCGCCTTTTTCAAGCAAAGCATAAACCGGAAAATGATCGCTATATCCGTTTTGATAATGTACTCCTTGATAAGTTCTAAAAGGAAATCCTTTAAATTTTCCTTTCCATATCGACAAAAATCCGGGTTTATAAATTTTAAAATCATTAAATTTACAAAAAGTGTTTTTATCAAAGAAATTTATTGAAAATAAAATCTGATCAAACATCAACCATTTTTTTCTGTGGCTTGTACTTCCTTGTTTTTTTCTCAAATAATCAATTGCAGGATTGACAAAACCCATTGATAAAATTTCATTTTTTATATGAATATCATCGGGTTGTGTATTAAAATCTCCCATTAAAATAATTTTCGGTGAAACTTCTTCGTATTTTATATAAGACAATTGCTCGCTCAAACGCATAGCTGCCAATTTTCTCTTTTGACCCGATTCCAACTCTCCTTCACGTCTGGACGGCCAATGATTGATAAACAGGTGAATAGTTTCCCCGCAAAGTTCTCCTTTACAATAAAGGATATCACGTGTTTTATATAATTCTCCTTTGTCATTGTACAATTCGATAGGATAAGCAGCTGTTTCCAGAACTTTAAATTTACCGGATCGATACAACAAAGCAACATCCATTCCTCGCAAATCCTCCGATTCGAAATGAATGTATTGATAATGATATTTTTTTAGCGAATGCGTATGAATCAAATCATTTAATACTTTTTTGTTTTCCACTTCCGCCAATCCAATGATAACAGGAACATTTCCCGTTTCTTTCTTACCGATACGACTAATGGTTTTTCCAATTTTATTCGTCTTGTTAAAATATCTTTTTTTTACCCAATGCATTATGCCTTTGGGTGTAAAATCATCATCAAGGGTATTCGGATCATCATAAGTATCGAAAAAATTTTCCAAGTTATAGAAAACAATACTAATCATATAATTTTACTTTTCTACAATATGCTTATGCGTCCCGTCGCAAAAAGGCGGATTGTCAGTTAATTTACATCCGCATAAATAATATTCTTTGGTTTCTTCTACTGAAAATATTAAAGGATGTTTGCCTACTTTACTATGTGAACCGTCACAAAAGGGATCTTTGGAAGAAAGTCCGCAAGAACACCAAGCATAATTTCGTCCGGATTCCAATTTTACTTTATAAGGTTTGTTTTGCATAATAATTATTTTGGAATACTAATATAAACAAAAACTTCTTATTTTTGTTAATTATTTTTACAGTATGACCCAAGCAAACAAAAAAGGAAAACTCATTATTTTTTCCGCTCCTTCGGGAAGCGGAAAAACAACTTTGGTGCATCATTTGTTAAAACAACCCGAATTGAATCTTGCTTTTTCGGTTTCAGCCGCTTCCAGAAGTAAACGTCCGGGAGAAGAAAACGGAAAAGATTATTATTTTATTTCGCCCGAAGATTTTAAACAAAAAATCAAAAATAACGAATTTATAGAATGGGAAGAAGTTTATACAAACAATTTTTACGGCACATTAAAATCGGAAGTGGAGCGTTTGCGTAACGAAGGAAAAAATATCATTTTTGATATTGATGTTAAAGGTGGAATGAATATCAAAAATCAATATCCTAATGATAGTTTAGCGGTGTTTGTGATGCCGCCTTCCGTTGAAGAATTAATCAATCGATTGAAAAAAAGACAAACCGAAACTCCCGAAAAAATCAAAATGCGAATCAATAAAGCGGAAGAAGAATTACACTATGCCCCCGAATTTGACGTTATCATTTTAAATGACGATTTGGAAAAAGCCAAAAAGAAAGCTTATGAAGTTGTATCGGACTACTTAAAAAATTAATGGATGAAAAAAACCGGTTTGTTTTTCGGAAGTTTTAATCCGGTTCATATCGGGCATTTGATTATAGCCAATCATATTGTAGAACATACCGATTTGGATGAAGTATGGCTGGTTATTACCCCTCATAATCCCCATAAAATCAAAAGCAGTTTGTTAAACGATATTCAACGGCTGACAATGGTGCGAATGGCTTTGGAAAATTATCCGAAATTAAAAGCCTGTAAAGTGGAATTTGACTTGCCACAACCCAATTATACTATAAACACACTTACGATTTTACAAGAAAAATATCCCGAACGGAATTTTTATTTGCTTATGGGACAAGACAATTTGGCAAGTTTTCATAAATGGAGAAATTACGAAAACATATTGACATATTATCAAATTTTGGTTTATCCCCGTATCAGCCACAAAATAGTTCCTCAGCAGTTCTTAAATCATCCTAAAATAAAATTCGTCAAAGCCCCTATCATAGAAATTTCCGCTACACAAATAAGAAACGATATCAAAGCCGGAAAAAATGTTCGTCCGCTTTTACCCCCCGAAGTTTATCGGTATATTGATGAGATGCATTTCTATAAAAAATAGTGCCGTATCAATCCTGTCCTGAATAAATTTAATTTTTACTTTTTCCATCGATGACCATTTCGACCTTGCTCAATGGTAACAAAAAATATTTAGGACGGAATTGGTGCCGTATAATTTTACTAAATTTTCTTTATCAAAAAATAGCTGTCTTAATAGCAGACCAATTATTATATATCATCCAAAAATACAAAGATGCAAAAATCAAACTCAAAATCAATTGCATTCCGGTAGAAGTCAAAAAACCTATAAAAGCTCCGAATGCCGCTTTTAACGATTGAGTTGTATCGTGATTTTTTATATATTCTCCAACAAAAGCTCCTACAAAAGGACCAATTAAAATTCCACCGGGAATTGGAGCAAAAATTCCGATAATCAATCCGATAACAGAGCCATAAATACCATACTTACTACCTCCGAATTTCTTGGTGCCGATAGCCGGAATAAAATAATCCAATACCGAAACAATCAAAGTTGCCACAAATGCGATTCCTATCATTGTCCAATCGTCGGGAATGGGTTTGGATAGAACGGTTAGTAACAAGCCAAGCCAAGCGCTAAAAGGTCCCGGAAGTCCGGGAACAATACAACCGATAATCCCTACAACAATCAAAATTAATCCCAAGATAATGAGTGCCAAATCCATAGAATTGTGTTTTCTTTAAATGCTAAATTACAATAAATATACCATTTTTTTATTAAAAAAATAAATAAAAAAAGTATTTGCCGGAATTTAATTTTATCTTTGCATTATTATAAAAAATAAAAATTAATTATGAGAAAATCAATTTTACTAATCGCTATTATTCTTTTGAGCTTTTCCTGTCAAAAGCCACCTAAAACGGGATTTGTAGATACCGAAAAGATTTTTAAAGAATACGAAGGAAGCAAAGCTTTGGAAAAAGAACTGAAAGCCAAGCAAGAAAAATTTTCAAAAAAATACGATTCATTGGTTCAACAATGGCGTCAAGAAGTTATGGATTTTCAATCCAAAGCAAAAAAATTATCCCCGAAGAAATTACAACAAAAAGATCAAGAGTTGTATCAAAAACAACAAATGATTCAACAGATGCAACAACAAGAGGGGGCTAAAATCACTGCTGAAATACAAGCAAAAAACGATTCAATTGTAAAAGAAGTTTACAAATTTATTGATAACTACGGCAAGCAAAATAATTTTGAATATATCTTTGGAAAAAATACTACGGGAAGTGTTTTGTACGGTAAAAGTCAAAATGATTTAACCGAAAAATTGCTCAAAGCACTAAACGATAATTATTCTAAAAAATAAAATTAATTTATATTTTTCACTTCAATTGCGGAAAAAATCCTGCAATTGAAACATTTGGATAATGAGTTTGATTCTCAACATAGAAACGGCTACCAAAAATTGTTCGGTATCCATATCAAAGAATGCAGATACTATGGATGTATTGGAATATGCCAATGGGGGATATTCACATGCCGAAAAATTACACATATTTATTGATGAGATACTAAACAAAAATAATATTTCTTTACAAGATTTATCCGCAATATCCGTCAGTAAAGGTCCGGGGTCATATACGGGGTTACGTATTGGTGTATCGACTGCCAAAGCCTTGGCTTATGCCTTACAGATTCCTTTGATTTCCGTTTCGACATTGAAACATTTGGGATATAAAATAAAAGACAAAGGTTATATTATTCCTATGATAGATGCGAGACGTATGGAAGTTTATAGTATGATATTAAATAGCGAATATAAAGTAATACGAGAAATTAAAGCCGAAATTATTGATGAAAAATCATTTAATAAATTTTTAGATAAAGAAAAGGTATTTTTTTTGGGTGATGCCGTTCCTAAGGTTAAGAAAGTGATTAATCATCCTAATGCAGTTTTTACTGACTATTTATATCCTTCTGCAAGAGAAATGGCTAAATTTTCTTATGAAAAATATCTGGCAAAAGATTTTGAAGATGTTGCATATTTTGAACCTTTCTATTTAAAAGATTTTATCGCCGTTAAGAAACAAATAAAAATTTAGTATAATATAAAAAAACAAAAAGCCGCTTTACAGCGGCTTTTACTTCTCAAAAAAAAATTAACACACACAAACTAATAATGAGAAGTTTTGTTCGACACAAATATACAAAGAAAAACAAGCATCCATTTGCTGATTTTATATTCGTCGTAAATTAATTCATATCCGTTATTTATTTTTAAATAATTCTTTAATGATAGGTCTTTTTCTAACAGAGACGGGAACTTTGTCCCCATTGGACAG
>JALSPZ010000279.1 GCA_026985675.1 Flavobacteriales bacterium | reverse complement strand
ATTTAATGTTTGACTTGATTTTCTTGGATGCCGATAAAAAAAATTATCCCGAATATTTGAAAATAATATTTCCCAAGCTCAAAAAAGGCGGATTATTATTGGCGGATAATGTGTTATGGTATGGAAAGGTTGTTGATACACAAGCTCGTGATGCGGAAACATCGGGAATAAAAAAGTTTAACGAACAGGTAAAAAATCATCCGGATTTGGAAGGCGTAATTTTGCCTGTAAGAGATGGGATTTCGGTTTGGATTAAGAAAAACTAATGGTTTTCCTCCAAAAATTCAGCCGCATTTATAACGGGCAACATTACCCCCTTCATAGCGCTCGGTAATGTCAATTGCCATACAATTCCTCTTGACGTGGCATAAGCTACACTCATAAGGTTGGACGCCAATTGAAAATCAACAATCGTTTTATTATGCATTTTTTTTAAATACATATCTCCGTTTTTTAACTGAAAATGGAATTCCAAATGAATTTTGGCTGTAACCCCTATTTTTTCATCATTTTTATTTTTTCCTTCAATCAGGAAATATAAGCGGTATCGAGCGGCTTTTTCATCAAAATTGTAAGCGGTTTCATTAGACATTTCGATATCATAACCGGAAATATCATCGGATTTTGAAAAAAAATCCTTTTGTTTTATTGTGGATTCCAAAATATTCAATCCGACAATTTTTATATCTTCGGGATTAAATTTGGATTTTTTTAGTGCCATTTTTTTAAAAATTAGATACTTGAATATGTTTTTTGCTTTTTTTTCGGTGATGATATTCTATTTTGGGGCTTCCTTCAACTTTATAGGTTGAAAAATTTATAACTTTTGCTTTATTTCCAAATTGTTCTTCGGCATCAGAAGCCGTTAAAATTAATTTTTTATTGAGCGCTTCACTCATTTTTGCAATACTTCGTAAGGTAAGATTATGCAATCCCGAAAGCCATTTGCTAACTTCGGATTCTCTTTTGTTTAATTTTTTTGCAAAATCTTTTTGTGTAAGTCCTTGTTTTTTCAATTCTTTATCCACTTCAACTGCAATATCCATACTGTATTCAATAAAAAATTTTTCTTCAATCGGACTTTCGGTATTAAAAAAATCTTGAATTTCTTTGAGTTGTTCTTTTGCTTTCGGGTAAGTTTTTCCTTTCTTTATATATCCCATTTCAGTTTTTTTTAGATAATTAGATCTTGATCCCATTTCAATCGGTTATCATTCCCAACGATTATTGATTTATTGTTTATAGATTTTAAAATTTTTTTAGAAATCATATTGGCTTGTTGAAAATGAAAACTAATTTTACTGTCTTGCGCTTTTTGTGCATCTTTGTATCCCCCGTTAAAAAGTATAACCGCATTATTATTTATTCTTAAACAATACAATCTTAAATTTGACTTTATTTCAATGAAATTAACTTTTTTTGACGGCAATGCTTGCGCTTGACCTTCGTGTCTAAAAAATTGTTCTCCGGCTTCATATTTATTTCCTATCATTTTCAACATTTCTCTTATGCTGATTTTTTCTTCATTTTCTATTTTTTTAATAAAATCTGAAAACCAAATCAATTCTTCATCGGCATAAATTTCTTTTACACTATAAAATGTAACTTTTTTAAATGAAACTATTTCTATTAAGCTATAATTTGACATTACAAAGATAATACCGAAATTTAAAAAATCCAAAAATTATTCACTTAAAAGTGAATTTTTTTAATCATTCAACTTCAAAACCGCCATAAACGCCGATTGCGGTATTTGAACATTTCCTACTTGACGCATACGTTTTTTTCCTTTCTTTTGTTTTTCCAAGAGTTTACGTTTACGCGAAATATCTCC
>JALSPZ010000278.1 GCA_026985675.1 Flavobacteriales bacterium | reverse complement strand
GCTGTAAAAGAAAAATCCAATAATGCAAAATATGATTTTAAAACCGTACTTCAACGAATAGACGAAGGAAAAACCAAAAGAGCCGAATTTATTAAAAAGAAAAAAATGTCTATGAGCGGAAAAGATGGAAAAAATGGCGAAATGAAATGCGCTCCCGGAAAGTGTGGACAATAACAATAAAGACAAGGCATGTCTTGCCTCAACTGTTATTGAGGCATGCTATGTCTTTACTGTTCGTGAAGAATGTTTCGTCTCTATAAAACTAAACAAGATAAAAAAAGGAAAATTAAGATATGAACAATACATTGATACAAATTTTAAAAACAGATATAAAACAAAACTTGCGTTCAAAAACATTTTGGATTTATAGCGCATTATTCGCCGGATTTGTGGCAACAATGTTTGCAACGGGAATAACAGAATCACAAGTAGTGGGTTTTGTAGGGTTAAGTCGGTTGATGATTACCTTTATGCAAGTAAGTATGGTAATCTTACCTATTTACGTTCTAATATCAACGGTTCGATCGGTTGTGGGGGATAGAGAAAACGGTGTCTTGGAATATATATTATCTTTACCTATTTCTTTTTCAAATTATTACTGGGCAAAATTTGCCGGAAGATTTTTTGTAATATACATTCCGGTTTTTCTTGCTTTTTTAGGAGCAGCACTTTGGGGATTAGTAAAAAATCTGGATGTCCCTTGGAACCTTTTTGTAATTTACAGTGAATTATTAGCCGTTATGGTATTTTTCTTTTTGGGATTAAGTATGTTTATTTCCAGTGTATCCAAAACCCAAGAATTAGCTTTAAGCAGTTCTTTTATTATATGGTTGTTTTTGGTGGCATTTATGGATATCTTGCTTATCGGGTTGCTTTTAAAAATGCGTATCAATCCGGAATTGGTCATAGGCGCAAGTTTATTAAATCCACTACAAGTTTTTAGAACCGGAAGTTTGATATTATTTGACCCGAAACTAACCGTTATGGGACCGGTTTCCTATTATATCTTGGATACTGTTAGTCGTAAAGTATTTTTATTGTATGCCTTGCTTTATCCCTTTCTAACCGGATTATTTTTTGCCTGGCTTGGAAATAGGTATTTTAAGTCACATGATGTTGTATAAAAAAGGAAAATGAAATGAAAGGAAATGAAAAGAATAAAAAATGATATGAAAACATCTAAAAATATAATTATTGCTTTGTTTTTTTTATCCGGATTTTTTTCTTGTAATTCAACGGGGGGTTCCGTTGAAAATTCTACTGTAAAAGAATCCGATACTACCAACATTCCGGAATTGATAAATTTTTTGGAAGATAATCAATTAGATTCCATTATAAATTTGGACAATGGGCTTAAATGTCTAAAAGGGATTAAAGCGGTTCCGAAGGATAGCGATGATTTTAGAAGAGAAAATTTAGACAAGGTTTATTGGAACCACGAAAGCATAATTCGGGGAGATTTTAGAGGAAGTTCATTTCGTTCGGCTCGTTGTGCGGATCTAAAAGCTCCTTATAGTGATTTTCGGGCTGCCGATATCCGCTGGACAATCTTTGATGGAGCTGATCTAAGGCATTGTAATTTTGACCAAGCCAGATTGTTTCATGTTCACGTAAATTATGCCAATCTTTCAAACTCAACTTTCAGAGGAGCCAATATGTTTGGAATGGAAGGGCATTTTGCCAAATTACGCAACTGTGATATGACAGGAGCTTTAATGAAAGATTCGGAATTTGTAGAGGCGGATTTTACAGGTTCAAGGGCTGTAAAAGCTAAACTTATAAGAGCGGTATTAAAAGATTCCAAATTGGATAGCACCGATTTTTCTTTTGCCGATTTTACAGGAGGTGGATTGGAAGGTTCTACTTTTATCAATGCCAAATTGCGTCATGCTAATTTTCAAGGCGGGCACTTACAAGGAGCTGATTTAAGAGGAGCCGACCTTTATGGATGTAATTTTTTTGGAACCGAATTTGAAGGCACAAATTTGAAAGGAGCCAAAAATATACCCGAAGAAATTAAAGGATTTATCGATGAAAAAGGATTTGCAACAGGCATTTGGCAAGATATGAAACAAAATACCAAAAACAAATGATGAAAAAGTTTTTAATTATAATTCTGTTAGGGTTTTGGAGTCTTAATATTTTCGGACAGGATTATCAATTTTACAGAGTGGATACACTCAAAAGTAAAATTTTTTGGAAATGTGATAAACATAACGGATTTTTTAATTTGAAAAAAGGAGGATTTGTCCTAGATAAAAATGAAATTGTTTCCGGATTATTTTTTGTAAATATAAACTCCTTACAAGTAAAAGATTTAGATAACAAAGAATATAGCACGGCTAAATTAATATTGGAAAACACATTAAAAAACGAGTTTCTGGAAATCAAAAAATATCCGGATGCCTACTTTAAATTGGAAGAAATAAAAAACATTGAAAACGATAAATATCTCATCAAAGGTGATTTCACTATGCATGGAATAACCAATTGTATTGAATTTACCGCTAACATTAAAATTAAGAACAATAAAATTCATTTAGTATCCGAAAAATTTATAATTGACCGAACAGAATGGGGAATTTATCGTATGTCGCCCAAGAGACCCTATATTGACGATGAAAACGGTTGGACAGTTTCAGATACCGTGGAAATACAAATAAATTTAATCGCAATTAAAGAATAAAAATCCTTCTTTTTTTATCAAGTATTACGTATCTTTGTTTTTCATAAAAATTTAAAGAATGAAGATATCATACAATTGGTTAAAACAATTTATTGACTTGGACTGGGACGCTGAAAAAACCGGTGAACTTCTTACAGATTTAGGTTTGGAAGTAGAAGGTATTGAAAAATTTGAATCGTTAAAAGGAGGCTTGAAAGGAGTAAAAACTGGAAAAGTGCTGGAAGTTTGGAAACATCCGAATGCGGATAAACTTTCCATAACAAAAGTGGATTTGGGAACCGGTGAACCCGTGCAAATTGTTTGTGGAGCTCCAAATGTTGAAGCAGGACAAATAGTTCCGGTTGCCACTGTTGGAACAAAATTGTATGATAAAGAAGGCAAAGAATTTCCTATCAAAAAAAGTAAAATACGTGGAGAAGTCAGTATGGGAATGATTTGTGCCGAAGACGAATTGGGAATTAGTGATAATCATGAAGGTATCATGGTTTTGGACGAAAATACTCCCGTGGGTATTGATTTTAAAGAACTTTTCCAAATTGAAGAAGACGAAATCTTTGAAATTGGTCTTACGCCTAACCGTGCAGATGCAATGAGTCATATGGGTGTAGCAAGAGATCTAAAAGCTGGTTTAAGTTTTTTGGATGAAAAAATAAAATATAACACTCCATCCGTTTCAAAATTCAACACCGATGCCAAAATCAGACCCATAACCGTTGAAATTGAAGACCTGGAAAAATGCCCTAGATATGCCGGAGTCACCATTAAGAATATCAAAGTCGGTCCTTCTCCCGAATGGATACAAAATCGATTAAAAGCAATTGGGTTAAAACCCATTAACAATATTGTTGATATCACAAACTATGTAATGCACGAACTCGGACAACCACTCCATGCCTTTGATGCCGATAAAATTCATGGGCATAAGGTCATTATAAAAACCGCTAAACCTGGGGATAAAATTGTAACCCTTGACGGCGTGGAAAGAACACTGAATTCGGAAGATTTGATCATTTATAATGAAAAAGAACCTATGGTAATCGCTGGTGTTTACGGAGGTATTGATTCCGGAATTACCGAAGATACCACAGATATATTCTTGGAAGCGGCTTATTTTGATCCTGTAAGTGTCCGTAAAACTTCCAAAAGACACGGACTAAAAACCGATTCATCATTTCGTTTTGAAAGAGGAATTGATCCCGAAAATATTATTTATGCACTTAAAAGAGCAGCTATTTTGATAAAAGAATATGCCGATGCAAAAGTAGTAACCGATATAATTGACATCTATCCCAATAAAATACAACCTAAACAAGTAAATTTACAATATCATTATCTAAACGCTCTTATTGGAAATAAAATTGATAAGGATATTATCAAAAACATCTTAGCATCATTGGAAATAAAAATTAATTCCGAAACCGATCATAGTCTTAATCTAACCATTCCAAGCTACCGAGTAGATGTAACAAGACCTGCAGATGTTGTTGAAGAAATTTTAAGAGTATACGGGTATAATAATGTCAGTTTTAGCACGAAGATAAATGCCAGTATAGAAGACTCTGATCCTTTTGCTTCCTACAAAATAGAAAATATCGTCTCGGAAATTTTGCGTAATAAAGGTTTTACCGAAATAATGTCAAACTCATTAACTACACCGAAATATATTGAAATTTCTCAATCGATAAATCCAAATACTTCCGTAGAAATTATCAATCCGTTAAGTCGTGATCTCTCAGTACTTCGGCAATCACTTTTGTTTAGTGGTCTAGAAAGTATCAAATACAATCTAAACCGTAAAAAGAATGATTTAAAATTTTTTGAACACGGAAAAATTTATAACAAATATGGAGAAGGAAAATATGTCGAAGAAAAACATCTGGCTATTTTTATCACGGGAAATTATAAATCGGATACCTGGATAAATCCCTCCCAAAAAAGTAATTTCTACCACTTGAAAGGAATCGCGGAAGCTCTTTTAAACCGTTTTGGCATTATTAAATTTACAACAAAACCCGGACAAAATAAAGATTTATCAGAAAACATACAATTATATTATAATAAAAAATTACTTCTTGAACTGGGAAAAGTTTCCAAAAAGATTCTCAAATCATTTGATATTCCACAAGAAGTTTTCTATGCGGATATCTATTGGGAAAATTTATTAAATATCTTACCTCAAATGACACAAGTCAAATTTAAAGAAATCCCCAAATTCCCCAGTGTTAAACGTGATTTGGCTTTGGTTGTAAATAAAAACATAAATTTCAAAGATTTTTACGATTTGGCGTTCGATACCGAAAAAAAATTATTGATTGGTGTAGATTTATTTGATGTTTATGAAGGCGATAAAATAGAAAAAGGAAAAAAATCCTATGCATTAAGCTTTGTATTACAAGACAAAAATAAAACGCTTAATGATAAAATGATAGACAAGACTATGAACAAATTATTAAAAGCTTTTGAAAGCAAACTACAAGCTCAATTGAGAAAATAAATAAAAAGCGGTTCTAACACCGCTTTTTTGTTTTATAAAAAAATAGAATTAACTTTGAAGCAACTTAAAAAGTTTTATGCAGTTTTCAAGAAATTCTTTACGTGCCAAAATTTTCCTTTCTATGTTATTACTGACCATCTTGGCTTCGGTAATGATATTGATCGTTACAGTTTTGCAATATCGTGAAGAAGCGGAAGATTATCATAAAAAAAGACTTTTACGAAAAGAAAGGGCCGTAAAAACCCAAATCGTAAGTATCCTCAATAATACCACTTATGAAATAAAACCCGAAAAACTTCCTTATATTTTTAAAGAAAACAATAATATAAGCGAGCTTTCCAAAATTCATAAGATGCCTATAAACATTTATGATTTAAAAGGCAGGTTATTGGTAAGTTCCAGAAAATTTTTCGGGGATAAAATGAGCGATTCTTTACAAAAATTACCGGATTCAATTATAACCAAAATCGATAGTAGTCCGGATAAACGTTTCGTAATAAAAAAACAAAATATTAAAGGTGAATATCAATCCTCATTTACTTATATTTATGATAAACATTTTAAACCCATTGCCGTATTAAATTTGCCTTATCTTGCAGACAGCACTTTCTATAAAGATGAGTTAAGAGAATTTTTAAAAAACTTAGGACGAATTTATATCATCCTATTTATTATGGCAACGGCTATTTCGTATTTTCTTTCCAGATATATCACCAAATCACTAAAAACCATCAATCAAATGCTGCAAAAAACTTCTTTGGAAGGGAAAAATACAAAGATAACTGTCGAGAATCCCAATGAAGAAATCAATCAATTGGTAAGTACTTATAATGAAATGGTGGACAAATTGGAAGAAAGTGCAAAAAAATTAGCACAAACCGAACGTGAACAAGCTTGGAGAGATGTAGCAAAACAAGTAGCTCACGAAATAAAAAATCCGCTGACTCCAATGCGACTCAATATTCAAAGTTTTCAAATGACATTTGATCCGAATGATCCGGATATCAAAACCAAATTCAATGAGTTTAGTAAAATGTTAATTGAACAAATAGATCTGATGAGTAATATTGCGACCGGATTTTCCAATTTTGCTCGTCTGCCACAAGCGCAAATCAAAACTTACAACTTAACCGAAATCATCAAAAACACTCTATTGTTGTATGATCCGGATAAAGTCGGTTTTTCTGCATCCTCCGACGAAATCTATTTTGATTTTGATAAAGAACAATTGATGCGCGTTATCACAAATTTGGTTGAAAATGCCTTACAAGCCGTTCCCGAAGGAAAAAAAGCTGATATCCAAATCGAATTGAGGGAAACTAATGATAAAATTTTTATTAAAATTAAAGATAACGGAACAGGCATCCCGAATGATGTAAAAGATAATATTTTCAAACCTAAATTTACTACCAAAAGTAGCGGAATGGGGTTGGGATTGGCAATTGTTAAAAGAATAATTGAAAATCATAAAGGAAAAATATATTTTCATACGAAAATAGGTAAAGGTACTGAATTTATTATTGAATTTAACAAACAAAAAAAATAAGATTATGGAATATCAAAATATACTTACAAAAAAAGAAAGCGGTATCGGTTATATTACAATCAATAGACCTAAACAGCTCAATGCGCTTAATAAACAAACCATTGAAGAATTGCATTCCGCACTAAAAAAATTCAATAATGACACTGAGGTTCGGGTGATCATTTTAACCGGAAGCGGAGAAAAAGCTTTTGTAGCCGGAGCTGATATTAAAGAATTTATGAATTTTAATTCCGAACAAGGTAGAGAATTGGCTGCAAAAGGACAAGAACTACTCTTTGATTTCGTTGAAAATATGGAAACTCCCGTAATTGCCGCCGTTAATGGATTTGCCTTAGGCGGTGGATTGGAATTGGCATTGGCATCCCATATACGAATTGCTTCCGAAAATGCAAAAGTAGGATTACCCGAAGTTTCTTTGGGTGTAATTCCCGGCTATGGAGGAACGCAACGTTTGGCACAAATCGTAGGGAAAGGCAGAGCTATGGAAATGATTTTAACCGCCGAGATGAAAGATGCCGAAACAGCCCTTGAATACGGAATTTTTACCCAAGTTGTTCCATTGGAAAATCTGATGGAAACCGCACGGAAAACAGCATCGAAAATCTTGAAAAATTCTCCAAAAGCTATTTCATTTGCCATTCAAGCGATTAATTCCGGATTTTATACCAAAGGTTTTGTAAAAGAAATCGAGCTTTTCGGTCAAGCTTTTTCAACGGAAGATTTCAAAGAAGGAACAACCGCTTTTGTGGAGCGTAGAAAAGCAGAATTTTCGGGCAAATAAAATCTATCGGTATTTCATAAATAACCTAGCGCCTGCAAGAATGGCAAGTATGCTCATAATATAATTTTGCGGGCGTGGATTTTTTGGTAAAATCAACAAGGCGGTAACTATAAATAATACCACCGTTACCAATGCGGATTGCCATAATATTTTCTTGACCAATGGACTCATATTTTTTTATGCTAAATTAATGTTTTTTTCAACAGTAACATAAATAAGTGAACCGATATAAAAACAGTCGTATTATAGCATATTATTGATTTCAAATTTCTTTGTTAAATTTTTTAATAAATTAGATTTTAATTGACCAATACAATGCTTATATTTTTAGCCGAAAACCATAAGCACATATGCTTTTTAAATATTACAGAATTTCAAATTTAACCAAAACCTTGCTCGAATACTTTATTTTCTCTAATTTTAAATCCGGATAGTAGCTTGTACAAATCAATTTTCCGGTAAGTGCAAATTTGTCCGAATCAGAATCATCTTTTGAATAATCTTTAAAAGTATCAGTGATATAAATTGCTTTACCCAATTTTTGATTTAAGGGTGCTAACATTGATTTGGCTTTCATAACAGCTTTTTTAATGGCTTTTTGTTTTAGCTGTAA
>JALSPZ010000277.1 GCA_026985675.1 Flavobacteriales bacterium | reverse complement strand
GGTCAATATCATGATAATGAATATGGGCTTGATTGTATAAAACTATCCGGTTGTTTTTCCTGTCAATTAATTGATAATCCCGTGCCGATTTTTTGAGTTCGTATTCCAGTGCCGCTTTGGATTTTCCATTTATTTCCAGGGAATCTCCCGGCTTTCGGAGACTGTCTTCCGATGTTTGGCCCGCTTTTTGTTCCTTTTGCACGGATGAAGGATGCAAACCTTTCCGGGAAAGAGAAAGCGTTGTTATTTGTGCATGTAATGTGCTCGTAATAAATAAAAGAAAAATAATATGCCTGAATTTGTTATACAATTTATATATGTTAATTTTGCTATTTAAAACAGCCCCGTAAAATTAAACAAAATAACGTAGATATGCCTAGAAAAATTTTATATATCATTCTGTTGCTGTTAGGAGTAGCTTCCGGTTCCAAGCCGGTTTATGCTCAATTGAATAAAACTTTTACCGTAGTGATTGATCCGGGCCACGGCGGGAAAGACAGTGGAACAACCGGGACTAAACACAGCCGGATTTATGAGAAAGATGTAGTGTTGAGCGTAGGGAAACTCGTAGATTCGATTTTGCGAAAAACGCCGGGAATCAAAGTTATCATGACCAGACGGACGGATAAATTTATCGAACTTCGCAAGCGTGCCGAGATAGCCAATAAAGCCAAAGCCGATGTGTTTGTTTCCATACATTGTAATGCCAATCCAAATAAAAAAGCACGCGGATCCGAGACCTATGTTTTGGGAATCCATCGCAATAAAGATAATCTCGAAGTGGCCAAGAAAGAAAATTCCGTGATAAAATTGGAAAAAGACTACAAGTTACATTATCAAGGTTTCAATCCCGATTCACCCGAAACCTTTATCGGGTTGGAAATGATGCAGGAAGAATATCTCGAACAAAGTATTTTGTTGGCATCATTGGTCCAGCAAGAATACCAAAAACGCGTAAAAACCTACAACCGTAGTGTGCAACAAGCCGGTTTTGCCGTGTTGCGATTGACATATATGCCCAGTATTCTTACCGAAATCGGTTTTTTGTCCAATCCCGAAGAAGCAAAATTTTTGAAATCCAAGGCAGGCCAGTTGAAAATTGCTCGGTCAATTGCTGATGCCATTATCAAATACCGTAATCTTATCCGGGAAAATACCGAAGTGCCCGATCAAGAAACAAAAACGGACGGTCAACGGAAAAATTCCGCTTTGGCCCAAGCTAAGACAAAAAGTGGAAATAAATCTTCGCACACCACTGTCAGTGCCTCGAATAATTCGCATATAAAATCCGGGGAAAATACATATCTGAGTGTTCAATTAATGATCAGTTCCCGCAAAATTCCTACGACCCCGCGATATTTCAAGGGATTAAAAGACGTATTTTTCATAAAAGTAGGAAGAACCTATAAATATTATTACGGAAAAGTGTTTTCTATGCAAGATGCACAAAAAAAACAACAAATTGCCCGACGCAAAGGGTTTAAAGGGGCTTTTATTGTTGGATTTAAGAATGGTAAACGTGTTAAACCCGCTGAGATTTTTTAAGTTTTTGGTATAATTTTTGATTAGTTTATATCTAAAATAAAGCCTATGGTAATAATTATCTAAATTATTCATTATTAAAAAAATATGTAATTTTGCACCATAAAAATGCTTATATGAAAAAAAACCTCACCCTTCTTTTTGTTTTATTTAACTTTTTGGTGTTTGCTCAACCGCCGAATGATAATTATGCCGATGCCATTGATGTAAGCTCTTTGATCAATTCTTGTTCGGCTGATGCTGCCTATACGACGGTTGATGCTACGCCCGACGGCAATGCCGCATCGTGTTGGAATACGGAT
>JALSPZ010000276.1 GCA_026985675.1 Flavobacteriales bacterium | reverse complement strand
AAAACGGTTCCGTCATTTCCAATATCGCGATATTTTACTCCCAAGGTGCATTCGGTAAATTTGGATGCCATTCCCAATAATCCCGCCAATATCATCCAAAAAGTAGCTCCGGGACCTCCAATAGCAATGGCTACGGCAACTCCTGCAATATTTCCCAACCCGACCGTTGCGGATAAAGCTGCCGACAATGCCTGAAAATGTGAAACTTCGCCGTGATGATCCCCTTCTATTTTTATGGTTTCGGGGATATCCTCTCCGGGTTCAACCAAAGGATCGTCTGCCGGTTTATAGGAATCGTGATGATCCAAATCGTCATACTTGCCCGCTACGACTTTTACTGATGTTTTAAATAGTTTAAATTGTGGAAAACGAAAATAAATTGTAAAATAAAATGCCCCTAAAATTAATAATATCAATACAATAGGAATACCCACTCCCGCAATTGTAATCTTAAAAAAAACAATAGATGACCAAGCATCCGAAATGGGTTTAAAATGTTCTTCAATTCTTTCGGCTATACCTTTTTCTTGTGCAAAAATCTGCGAATTAATAAAAATCAGCAGTAAAATCAGGAGTTTTCTTTTCATTTCTATGATATTTTAGTAAAATTGCTTGTAAAGATATATAATTTTTTAAGATATGAAAAGTTATCTTCGGAGAACTCGTCGTATAATTAAAGATTTGCTAAAAAATACCGCAAATAGTTTGAAAAAAATATTATCTTGCTTGGCAGTTTTATGCTTATGAAAAACATCTTTCAACGCTATAACGAATACAAAAATGTAATAATATACTTATTGAGATTTATTACATTATACATAATTTTTTCTCTTTTTTATGCTTACTACCTCAAATCCTATAACAATCAACCCGATATTTTTACCTTATTTGTAGCGGAAAGTGTGCAAAAAATATATGAAATTTTGGGAATTCACTCTTCAATCGAGCTGCTCAACACATCGGGATTAAAACTGATAATCAACGGCAAATATGTTGCGAGAATCGTCGAAGGTTGTTCGGCAATGAGTATAATCATATTATTTGTAGTTTTTATTTTGAGTTTCGGTAAATTAAAATCCAAAAATTATATGTTTATTTTGTCGGGGATTTTATCAATTTTTGTATTCAATATCTTACGAATCGCTTTTTTAGGTTATGTCTTGTATGCTTTTCCCGAATATCAGGATTTTTTACATAGGGTATTATTTCCGGCTTTGATCTACGGTTGGATTGTCTTATTGTGGATTATTTATATTTTAAAAATTTATGAGACCGAATAAATACATAAAATATATATTGGTTTTGGTTTTAGTTTCCGGTTTGATAAGCATCCGTTTATTCGAAAAAAAATTTTTTGACGACGGATTAATCAATTTCTTTGAATTTTCTTATCAAACCGAACCGCTTCCTACCGGTGATTTTTTTAATGTATGGATAATTGACAGCTTTCGTTTTTGGCTTAATTCGTTTTTATCTATCGGGATATTAATGGTATTATTTAAGGAGATTAAATTGATGAAATTTTTGTTTGGTTTATATTTTTTAAGCTTTTTGTTGATAAGCTTTATTTTTTTTATCGCTTGGAAAAATTATGAAGCGGGAAACTATTTGTCGCTATTTTATACCCGCCGACTTTTGATACAACCGGTTTTATTATTTATTTTGCTTCCGGCGTTATTGTATCATCAAAAGAATAAGTCATAATCTTTGCTATAATAACCCGTTGAGTAATTTTTAGAATATTTTTTATAAAGCATCAGCATCGCAATGCTATTATTAAACGATAGTTCTCGATAAATTTTTGCTGCCTATCGTCAGCAAAAACACTCGAACTGACAAGGTTCTCGAT
>JALSPZ010000275.1 GCA_026985675.1 Flavobacteriales bacterium | reverse complement strand
TTCTGCTGCTGCAACCAAAGCAGACAATACTGTAGATAATTTTGAAAAAGTTCAAGTAGATAATGCCTCTGGTACTTATACTATTACAGTTTCCCATAAAGGAAGTTTAGAAGGAGGAAAACAAGCGGTTTCCATTATTGTTACCGGTATTACCAATCCTTTTGCAATCAATAGTTTGGATGGAGATATTATCCCTGCATGTGTTGATAATAACCCTAATTTAACTATTCATTTCAAATATAGAAAAAATAGTTCAACTTCGGGTACTACAACATTTTCATTATCCGGATTACCTCCCGGAGCAAATGCAAGCTTCTCTCCTTCTTCATTAAGCTCCGATGGAAATTTTGATTTGAATATTACCGGATTGGATAATGTTGCATCAGGGATTTATAATTTGGTAATAACCGGAACCAATGGTTCTACAACCAGAGAAAAACCTATACAAATTCATGTGTTGAAAAGCACCTTCCCACAACAAAATTTGATAAGTCCGGTAAATGGAGCACATGCTTTAAGGAGACCCATAATTTTAAACTGGGAAACCAATCCAAATGCTCAAACTTATCAGGTAGAAGTAGCATATAATAGTGATTTTAGTAATTTGTTAGGAAGCCAAGAAACCACTGGTACAACATTAAATGTAGATCAAAGTTTTTATGGATTGGGCAATGGATATACCTACTATTGGAGAGTAAAACCTAAGAATAATTGCTGGGAAGGAAATTATTCAGCTGTATGGAATTTTGAAACTATTCCCATTGAATGTTCACAAGGATATAATACAACTGCTGTTACTATTCCTTCTACCGCAAATACTCAACCGATAGTTTCAAATATCGATTTTCAAGAAGATAAAACCATTGAATATGTAAAAGTTTTTGTTAGTATCACACATACACAAATTTCCGATTTGGAAATAAAAGTAGTTAGTCCATTAGGAACAGAAGTTATTCTAAATAATGCTGGTACTTGTGCAGGAAATTATCAAGATATACAGGTTACTTATAATGATGGCGCAGATAATTTTGTTGAATGTAATGCTAATTCGCCCGCTATTCGAGATGAAGTAAAACCTTATCAACCCTTATCACTTTTACAAAACCAGTCTTCTTTGGGCTTATGGAAACTTGAAGTAGATGATCCCATTGATCAAAATGGTGGAACATTGAATATGTGGGTATTAGAGGTTTGCTCGGTTAATACTATCGATAACAATAAATTTGATAGTTTTAATATTTGGCCAAATCCAACCCAAGGACAAATAAATGTTGAAATCAGCACCAATGATGATGTTAATATAAAATTATATGATTTGTCCGGAAGAGCTATTTATGATAAAGATTATACGAATAATAGTGATCAATTCACTAAAAATATTATCTTAGGTCATTTGCACAAAGGTGTTTATCTATTGAAAGTTAGCAGTGGAGAAAAACAAGAAACAAAAAGAATAATTATTAAGTAAATTTATAAAAATAAAAGGAGCAAAATTGCTCCTTTTATTTTTTTTAATACGCTAAAACACAAGCTTGTAAAATTTTATAAATTGTAGATTTTTTGCCGGGATTATAATTTCATTGTTGTTTATTTTAGTTCCTTCAATCGGGATAAAACGAAATTTACTTTTCAGATGTTCAATTAGAATACCACTACGAATATTTCCCTCCGAAGAAATTATTACCCCATTTAAATTTTGTAATTCTTTTCCTTTCAGATAAAAATCAACTTTTTTATCTTGCGGTTGTAATTGAGTATCTGTAAATATCAAAATATGTTTTTGGTCTATAATTCCTGAAAAACAAGAGTGTAATGCTAATCGCGGTTTTACAATTTGTCGTTTATAAATCTTATTTGCCCAAATTAAATTGCCCTGTTCACCTACTTTTAAACTTATCAAGTCTCCCACAATTTCCCTAACTTCAATTTCTCTGTTTCTTCTTTTATTTACTAATGGAATAAAATAATCCTCTGCATCCATAATAATACTTCCATCCTTAAATACTTCCAAATTACGTAAAATAATCTCGTGATTTTTTGTGCGTAGTTTTTTATTTTCCGGGTTTATTTTAATAACTTGATCTCCTAAACCGATATAAAAACTATTACTAGAAATAAAATTATTTTTATCAATATTTGCACGAAAAACTCCATCCACATCATTTAGTCGTAAAAATTCATTTCTGTAAAAACCTAAAACAAACAATCGGTTTTTATCATTTGCCAATGCCAGTTTTTCTATAATTTTTTTTGGATTTATTTCTATATATTTTGTACTATTTTTACTTATTTTATAAATGTGGAAAGATTTTACATCTGTTTTTTTTGCAAACTTTATTTGTTGATTTCTGGAAGTCCGGTATAACTTTGTCGCCATAAATACATTTGCCTTTTTATCAATAAGAATATCATTGATACTGAATTGGTCAGGTGCTACTTCTTCTGTTATGGTTTGTTGATAAATATGCTCAAATTTATCATTGAAAACATCTATAAAATATTTTGTTTTTTTCTCTTGAAAGTCTCTGTATATAATTGTAAAAAAACTATTATCATCCGAAAATTGAACAAAAATTTTGGGTTCATAGAAATAAACATCACTGTAATACTTCAATTTTCTATAATACAATGATTTCAAATTAACAAAAAGATTGACTTCGGTTTTCGGATAAATTTTTGAAATACGAAAAAATTCGTGAGCTGGCTGCATCTCTCCTTTTTGTATATCTCCAATTAGATATTCAAAAGAATAATATTTTTGTCTAAGATTACGGTTAAATTTAATTATATTTAGTTTGTTATTTTTGACAAATGCTCCTTTAATGTTGCCTTTAATAGCTCTGTTATTTAATCGTATTTTTTTCGATTTTATTTTTTTCAGGTTATTATCATATAAATCAAAATAAGATTCAAATGTCAAGGGGTTTACCAAAAAACCTTTTCTTTTGGTTGATATGGTTATAAATTTACCATCTCCGGCAGGCAAAATATAATCATTTTGTACACTTGGAACCGTCAATTTATAAACAGGGCTTTCTTCATATTTTATTTGTAAATTTTGTGAATAAAGATTACCAATAAATACACCGGCTAATAAAATAAATAACTTCCTCATATCAAATAGTTTACATGTATTATTGTAAAATAACGGGTTTAAAACAAAACCGACTTATTGAAGCTTTTTAACCTCCTGTTCTTCAAAAAAAGTTTCTAAAGGAATAAAATCGGACTGTGCTTGCTCAATAAAATCAATTTCATAATCCCCGCGATTGAGTAAAATACGCATCGTGTTTTCCACTTGTTGATACAAAGGTTCTATCATCCATTGGATTTCCTCCGGTCCTTGTTTGATTTCATCATAAACTCCTTTACGTTTTTCTTCCATTTTTTTATTAAGTAACTCCTGAAAACGTTCAGATTTTTTCCAATAATCGGAGATAATCCAAGGGCGTTTCTTATGTTCCATCATTTCTGCAATTTTCCATTCGTGATTGATTTCTGCAAAAGATAAAAACTTGGGATGTAAACCGCTGATAAAAATTTGTTTCGAAGGATGATCGATTTTGATTTGCAAGTCTTTTAGATTCACACCGTATTTGGCTTTTAATCGTATTTGTAATGCTCCTATAAAGTGTAAATCCTTTCCGTCGTGTTGATATTTTTCATTCCAAGTTCGAGTAAAATTCGTATCAATTTCCATTAATCCCACTTCCAGAATGTTTTTTAAACCTACAACGTTAATCTTACGTGTTTTCAAATCTTCTATTTCACGTTGTTGATTTTCCAATTGTTGCTTCAATTGTTTAATCTCCGAAGGATTTTGCTTGGAGTATTGCATGTATAGATACATCAATACCGCTCCTGCCATCAAGCTAAATCCAAATTGATTTAAACGGTTGATCAACAAAATAAATCCGACCAGCAAAACACCAGCTAAAAAGATTTCTTTTTTAAATTTTTTCCAAATAAATTTAAACATTTTAAAATCCGTTATTGAATTTGTTTTTGAGTTGTTCCAATTTTTCTTGCTCTTCTTTGAGTTTCATCCGTTCATAAACATTTTGTATGATTTTTTTCATATACAAAGGAAAATCCGCACGCATAATCCACCCGAAATATCCCGGATCTTTTTTTAATACATCTTCGACTTTTTGTCCTTTATATTTCCCGAAATTTATCACTTCTTCATTTTTATCATTGTAAATAATCCGTCCTTGAAAATCAGCCGAATTAAAATAAGATGAAAAATTACTCAATTTTTCCATATCTTTAGGTAAGTCGTCATAACGTTGTAATTGAGCTTTCAAAATTTCCAAAGTTGCTTTGGTATCGGCTTCTGCAGAATGGGCATTGGTCAAGTCTCCATTGCAATAAAACTTGTAGGCAGCAGCAAGATTTCTCGGTTCCATTTTATGAAAAATGTTCTGCACGTCTATCATATTGTTGGTTTTCAAATCAAAATCTATACCGGCACGCAAAAGCTCTTCGGCAAGCAAAGGCACATCAAAGCGGTTGGAATTAAATCCAGCCAAATCCGCATCGTGTATCCAATCGAAAATTTCACGGGATATTTGTTCAAAAGTAGGTGCATCCTTAACATCTTCGTCCGTTATTCCATGAACATCGCTGGCTTCTTTGGGAATAGGCATTTGCGGATTTACACGCCAGGTTTTTATTTCTTCAGTGCCATCCGGCTCCACTCGTATTATGGATATTTCTACAATTCTGTCTTTTGCCGTATTAGTTCCCGTTGTTTCCAAATCGAAAACACAAAGGGGTTTAGTCAGGTTGAGTTTCATTTTTGATGATTTTTTTTCGTTTGAGTTCTTTTAGTTTCTTTTTTAAAGCAATCGTATCTATCTTTTTGGAATGCTTATTAAAATTTACGGGTTTCCATTTGTTTTGCAAATCTATAAATTTATAACCTAATTTATTGGGTTGCGGGTCTAATATTTCATCCAAAAATGCTCGTTGCAAGATATCTTCTATCCAATAATCTTCTTTTTTATGGACAGGATCAAATTTAACTTTTAAATCCACATGATACAATTTAGCCATATTTTGATACCAAAAAGCAGTCCATCCGCTTTTGTATTTTTTAAGAATTTCATAAACGGTTTGTCCGGTTTGCCGGTGAACCAGCTTGGATAAAAATCTTCCTTCGGATTGCGTAAGGTTTTTTAATTGGGGTTCCAATTCTTTTTTTATCCAACGTTGAATAATTTTGATATATCGTTTGCGTTGTCTTTTAGTTTTCATCCGACTTAAACGTTCTTCCAACTTGGTCAAATTATCTCCCGCCATTTTTGCAAAGGGGTAAACTTTATAAATTTTTCTTCGTATCCAACGGTATTTTCGTAATTCTTTGTAATTGGAAAATCGTATTTTGGGGATAAGAACAATTGAATCCAAACTAAAAACAGGAATGGAATCCGCAGATTTATAAAAAAGCAGATCCTTTTGCAAGCTATCTTGTTCTTGCTGTGCAAATCCAACGGTTAATCCTGAAAAAATCAAAACAAATATTAAAAAAAACTTGTTTTTCATAGGTTTGAAACAATTATTTCATGAATATAATACAAATTTTGATATTAATTATGGAAAAAGATAGAATTATTCTATTTTTGACCTTTATTAAACACCTTACAATAATAATGCCCAAATATTTAGGTTTAGTATTTTTTATGACAATAATCGGTATCTACGGACAACCGAAAGATTCCGTTCGTATGCCTTTGGATATTCCTTTGTATTTGTCGGGGACTTTCGGTGAACTCAGAAGTAATCATTTTCATTCGGGATTGGATATCAAAACCAACGGTGAAGAAGGTTTGCCTGTATATGCCATAGACGACGGTTATGTTTATCGTATTAAAATAAATAGAAGAGGTTATGGAAAAGCTTTGTATGTCAAACATCCGAACGGTTTGATTTCGGTTTACGGTCATTTGCAAAAATTTAATCCCGCCATTGAAAATTATATCAAACAAAAACAATACAAAAAGCTAAGTTTTGAAATTGAAGTTTTTCCTTATAAAATTGAACTTCCGGTTAAAAAAGGTGAGATTATTGCTTATTCGGGAAATACGGGCGGCTCGTCCGGACCTCATTTGCATTTTGAAATACGCAATTACAAGGAACACCCGCTCAATCCGATGTCTTACGGTTTTATAGTAGAAGATAGTATTCGTCCCAAGCTGACGGCACTTTTCGGATATACTTTGGACAGTCTTTCACATATCAACCAAACCCAAGGGCGTATTCCGCTATTTTTTCACAAAGAAAACGATTCGACCTATACAACCGATCCTATCATCGCTTATGGAAAAATAGGTTTTGGAGTGGTTGCTTATGATCGTCAAAACAAAACTTTTAATCGCAACGGACTTTATAAAGTGCAGGTATTCAATAATGCAACCCTTGTTTATGAGCATATTTTGGAAGAACTTTCATTTTTTTGGTCTCATTATGTCAATATGTTTATGGATTATCCCTATTACAGACAAAAACGAAAGAAAATTCAAAAATTATTTGTAGAGCCTGCCAATCGATTGGAAATTTATACACAATTGGTTAATGACGGAATGCTTAATATTCAAAATAAGAAAACTTATTATATTAAAATTGTATTACAAGATTTTAACGGAAATTCCACATATATAAAAATTCCTGTTTACGGAGTAAAAGCTCCCATAGTTGAAAAAGAAAAAATAAACAAAAGTCCTTATCGGGTGAAAGCAGGAAGAAAAACAAGTTTTGATTTTGGAAAAGTCAAAATCATTTTTCAAAAAAATTCGGCTTATAAAGATTTCTATTTACATTATGATGCTTTTCGTAACGGTTTTGAAATTTCCAATGATTTTGCTCCCATTCATAAACCAATGATTATCAAATATAATATTGCACGCGTTCCTAAAAAATATAGAAAATACTTATATTTAGGAAGAAAAGCAGGAAAAGGAATTTACTACACTACTTCCAAAATACAAGGAGATACGTTAGTAGCTTACAGCTCTCGAACGGGTAAATATATCGTAAGTATGGATACCGTTCCTCCCAAACTTTTTCCGGTAAATTTCAAACCCAAACAAAACCTGACGGATTATAGATTTTTGCATTTGGAAACCTTTGATTTGGAAACCGGTATAAAAAATTACAACGGATATATCGACGGACAATGGATTTTATTGGAATATGATTACAAAAAAAATTCGTTAATCTACGATTTTAGCGACAAAAAATTATCGGGATACAAACATACTTTGGAAGTAAAAGTTACGGACAATGTTGGCAACGAAAGCACATTTAAAACCTTTTTTTATAGAAAAGAAAAATAAAACATTATGAAAAAGATAATATTTTTGATTTTAATCGCCTTCTTATTCAACGCCTGTAATATGGTTAAAGAACCCGAATTTAAAGGAATTGAGAAAATTGATTACCAAATAAAAGATAACGGAAAATTTTATCTGATTGCCCGAGCAAAATTCCACAACCCCAACCTGGTCGGTGGGAAATTCAAAGTGGAAAACATTCAAGTTTATGCTGACAATAAACCGGTGGGAGTTTTAAATTCCGAATCTTATAAAGTGCCTTCCAAAAAAGATTTTGTTATTCCGCTTGAAATTGAATTTGATAAAAGCTTTTTTTCAAAAAAAAATAATATTCTCGATGTATTAAACACCCTGATAAACAATAAACTAAAAGTAAAATACAAAGGAATTATTCGTTATGTATCTCACGGATTAAATGTTCCTTACAAGATTGATTATGAGCAAGATGTTAAAATTTATGATAAAAAATGACAGCAGGAGATACTTATAAAACCATTGAAAAACCGACAGGACCGGAAATATTCAAAGACCGCAAGAGCAAATTTTTAGGTTATGCTTTTCCGGTAAAATCCCGTGAGGAAGTAAAAAAATATGTAGAACAACTCAAAAAAGAACATCATCAAGCCCGGCATTGGTGTTATGCTTATATTATCGGAATTGAAAAACCCGAAGAACGTGCCAACGACGACGGCGAACCTTCCAATTCTGCCGGTATGCCTATTTTGAACCAAATCAAATCCAAGGAGTTGACAAATGTGTTGGTAGTGGTCGTTAGGTATTTCGGTGGTGTGAAATTAGGCGTCAGCGGATTGATAAAT
>JALSPZ010000274.1 GCA_026985675.1 Flavobacteriales bacterium | reverse complement strand
GCGATGATTGTTTGGGGGATTGCGACGATTGTAACGATTGTTGTAACGATTGTTGTAACGATTGTTGTAACGATTGTAGAGACAAGGCATGCCTTGTCTCTACGTTATCATCAACGTTATCATCAACGTTCCCATCAACATTTCCATCAACGATGTTATTATCAACGTCATCATCAGGGTCGGGTTCATCGCCAATAATATTAACATTTTTGCCGTCATTAATATTATCATCAACGTTTTTCATATTATCACCTGCAATGGTATCGATGGTTTTATTATGATTTTTTAAAATTAAAATCCCGTGTATATGATTTGGCATCACAACAAATTCGCCTAATTCAACATTTTTCGAATGATTTTTTATTTCATACCATAAAATATCCGCAATGATACCAATATTGGATAATTCTATTTTTAAAGTGTTTAAAATTTTGTAATTTGTTAATTATAAAGTAATTACAAAATTAATACACATATGTAATCACTTTGCTTTCACATAAATTTTTTTTAAATTATTTTATTATTTAAAGTAAATTTATGTATATTTGTGCGATAAAATGAATAAAGATGAAATCAAAAAAAGTTTTATTTGCGGTATTAGTTGTTTTTGTTATTCTTATTATTTTAGTATTTTTTTCACAAGATTTTCTTCACGGTTATAGAGAAGGGAGAAATGCTATGCAGGGTTACATTTAGTTTGTTAATAGAATAATATTAAAATTTTAACCATAGCATGGTAAAAGTTTTATACCTCGCTATACACGAAAACACCTGCGATTTTTATAACAAAATACACATAACTTGATACTTGTATATTAGACGAGTAAAAATAAAAAAGGCACAATCAATCCCTGATTTGCTTCGGGATAATTTAATTGCCTTTATAGATAAGCATCATCTAATCCATAAGCAATTTCCTTGACATATTCAGCCCACTCGTGTATGGTTTTAGTATCATCAAAGGTTTCCGGCGGAATGGGTTTGCCTATAATTATTGTAATGGTTCTATTGCGTTGGTAATAAATCTGACGGGGTAACAAAAACAATTCAATATTGGCTTTTATACCAAAGAATTTTCGCCATTTCGCTATGCGATAAAACCAAGGCGAATTTTTAGTGGGTATAAAAAACGGCACAACCGGTCGGTTAAATTTTTTAGCAAAACGTATAAAACCACTACGCCAAAGGCTATCGTCCCATTTCCCATTTTCATATCTTGCTACTTCTCCTGATGGAAAAATAGTTATAGGTTTGTTCGGGTTATTAAGTGTTTCGTCATATAGTTTTTTATATTTTTCAGAATTATTTCCAAATACATTAACAGGAACCATCAATTCGGCAATAGGGGTTATACTCATTAATATTTCATTGGTCAAATGATTAATTAAGGGGTATTTATCTTTTACGGCTTCAATAATGGCAAAAAAATCCATTCCACCCAAAGCGTGGTTGCCAGCAAAAATAAAATTGGGATTTTCAGGTAAATTTTCTTTCCCGATTACTTCAACTCTGGTGTTCAAATATTCTAATACTTTATCCGAAAATTCATAATTTTTAGCAGGGTGAATAAATCTTAAAGTTTTATTCATTTCATTTTCCATTACTAACCATTTGATAAATTTGATGATAAAACCGGGTAATTTTTTGATGGTTTTATTCTCTTGATTTCTAATGGTTTTTTCGATGTCTATTTGTAAAATTTCAGATTTATTTTCTGTCATAAAAATTATAAATTGGTTGCTTGAAAAGTGTTCCCTTCCAAAATTTTACCACTTTTAAAACCTTTGATAAACCAACGCATACGTTGTTCAGATGTGCCATGTGTAAAAGCATCAGGAACAACATAGCCCATTTG
>JALSPZ010000273.1 GCA_026985675.1 Flavobacteriales bacterium | reverse complement strand
TCCGAGCTTTCGACAAAAATATTTTGAACTCCATAAAGTCGTATAGGTCTGTCGTTATCGGTTTGGTTATGCGGCTGAATATATGAAATATGCACATAAACATTGGGGCTCATTTCTTTGGTTACGGTAAATGATGTGGTATGATTGCCGGATGAAATATTGGTCCAATAAGATAATAGCACTTCACTGCCGTTTTCTATGCTCACAAGCGCTTTTCCTTTGTTGCTGACCGGTAAGTTGATTTTGACTTCTTCTCCCGGGCTATAAGTCTTTTTATCGGTTGTAAAACTCAACATTTCCGCTCCACCGGGTATTTTGTTGTCGGGGCTGTTCCACCAATCTTTATAAGTGGTATAAAATACTTTTCCTGTGCTGTGTCCCGATTCCAAATCAGTAATACGTATAAATTTTCTTCCCCAAGTGGCATTGGGGAATTTCAACGCATAAATACCTTTCCCGTTTTTGATGTTTATATAGTCGGTTAATATTTTTTTGGAGTTGCTTGATGATAAATAATAACCCAGATTTTCATTGGAATCGCGTTGCCACCACCAACGCCACGAAATTTCATAAACTTCCACTTTCATTTTTTTGGAACCAACGGGTTTTCCGTATTCATCTACATTTACTACGGGAATTAAAATCTGTTCATCCGAGAACAGCGCATTGTTCCAGCCTTTTCCTTGGGGAATTTTCAGTCCGGCATAAGTTTTATATGGAGAATATTTTTTGGTCATTCTATCGATGCTAAAATCACCGCCTTTTTCAAAAACACGTGTTTTGAAAGACAAGTTAATCATTCCCGGAGCTTGGTCTATATCCAATTTCAAGGGAATTTGTGCTTTGCCTTGTGCATCGAGATTTCCGTCAAACACGGTTTTCGTATCTCCGTAAAAATCAACCGAAGGGTCATCAAAATGAAAGTCGGGATAATTTTTGAAACGGGTCTTTGCAGGTGATGTTCTCATTTCCACGATTGCTTCCAAATTACTAGCAGGAGCACCGTGTAGCCAGTTGGCTTCCAAAGTTGCGGTTTTTGAATTTTTATGGATAATTTCATCAGGGAATTTTAGGTTGATTTTAATACGATTGGGTTTTATCGCTTCAATTTTTAAGGTCTTGCGGAATTGAACACCACCTACTTTTATTCTAGCCACCCAATTTCCGGTTTCGGCATCTGTTGGTGTAGCCAAGCGAAAATCGTAGAAATTATTTAACGGACGGCTTTTAATTTTTCTTTCAAACAATTGATTTTGAGGAGTATAAAGTTCCAAAACCACCGGATGATTTTCCGGTAAGGAATGGTTAGGGTCTTGAAGGATAAAGTTGAGATAAATGCTATCTCCCGGACGCCATACGCCACGTTCTGCATAAATATATCCGTTGAGTCCTTTCTTAATTTTCTTGCCTCCGACATTAAACATACTCATCGATAAGGATGAAGCGTCATCCAAACGGAGATAACCATATTGTTTGTCTTTTTTCGCTACCAATAAGAAAGGTTTTTCATCTAATTTTACGGAAGCCAAACCATCGGAATTGGTATGTGTGGAAGCCATTTTTTGTTTTTGATAATTGTAAATATCTATTTTTACACCGCTTAAACTTTTGGTTGTAAGTAAGTCGGTAACGCTGATATTTAAGGTGTTATCGGTATCTTCTTTGGCTATAATTCCCAAATTGGATGCTAAAATATTTTGTTTTATTTTTCTATCGCTGACATAATAATAAGAATTGGAACAAGGATTGTCTCTTTCGCGATAATCATAGTCGGAATAGTAATATTCGTTTTCATCGTCGTAGTAATAATAATCGGAGGTCGGTCCTTCGTATTTGGAGAGGTCGATTTCAGGTTTCTTTCCGGTATTATCACTTGTATTGTCGGCACA
>JALSPZ010000272.1 GCA_026985675.1 Flavobacteriales bacterium | reverse complement strand
CCGCGTGTTGCCCCCTTCGGTTACCTCATCAGAACAAATTATTCTCATACCGGAAAATTTGGGTTTGAAAGTAGCGGTTACATCAGATACAATACGACAAACCAGCTCTTTTACTCACAAGTATCCACTTATGAAGGTTTATCCGCTCAATTTATACAACAAAATGTGGCAAAAGGTTTATATCACTCTTTGTTGAAGGAAGATTTATTTGAAAAATATGGCAATATGCCTCCCAATCAAACAAAATATGTCAATTTTAGAGATTATATTCCACGTGCTTTATCGTCATCGTCAGTAGTTGTTGAAGGCGTCAATAAAGGCGAAGATCCTTCGCTGGCAACAATGTGGTCAAATGTTGGTTTTCCGCTGTCTTCAATTATGGTGCCTACTTGGGCAAGCGGTGAAAAACTCCCTGAAATTGTAAGATATAACAAAAAATATAAAGATTCGCCAATTTGTTATGCCGCTTTACAATTAAAAAAATACAAAATAATGAATATCCGTTGGGGAAAAGTTGACCACGATTATATCAATATCAATGCCTTATCCAATAATCGAGGAACCGGTATCACACAAATTACCAAAAGATATGAAAATGAGATTTATAAAAAAACATATCAGCTCTTGAAAAAATGGCGTAAAGCGGGAAAATCAAACCAAAAAGATATACGTGAAATGTATAAATGGGTAAACGAAAATATAAAAAATGCCTACAAAAAAGAGTTCGATATAGAATTAAATTAATCTTTTTAAAACACATACGGATGAAAAAATATTTCTTAATTATATTATTTGCAATCATAAGTAGTTGTAACAACAAACAAGCTGATAGCAAGCAAATTATCGATAAACCTAAACCAAAATATGACCTGACAGTAGGTGTGTTTAATGGCGATGGAGCAGGTTCGGTTAGTGTTATTGAAACCCTTGAAGCTCTTAAAATTGACCCAAAAATAAAGCCTGTTGAAATCAGTGCTTCCGAAATTATGCAAGGCGGATTAAACAATATTGATGTTATTATTTTTCCCGGAGGAAGTGGAAGTAAAGAATTGAATAATCTGGGCAAATTAGGGCAAGAAAAAGTAAAAGAATTTATAAAAAAAGGAAATGGAGCTGTTGGGATTTGTGCCGGAGCTTATCTTTTTTGTTCCACACCAACCTATCCGAGTTTGCAAATTGCAGATGTAAAACACTTGGACAGAGCACATTATAGCAGGGGACGAGGATTAATAGAGTTTCAATTATCCGAAGAAGGCTATAAATTATTTCCCGAACTCAAAGGACATCAACAGTTTATACAATACTATGATGGACCAATTATGGAAGCCTTGCATCATAATCCGAGCTTTGTAAAACTATCGGAATATAAATCGGATATCCATATCAATAAAGGAACACCTGTTGGCTTAACACCCGGAAAATTATTTAGTTACCACGAAAACTATGGAAAAGGCAGAATATTAGCCATTGGGGGACACGCAGAATCAACACCGGGAATGCGTTGGATGATTCCTCGTATGGCACGTTGGGCAGGTGGAAAATCAATGGTAAAATATGATAAAAAATGGATACGTCCCGATATAAATACAAAAGAAATATTCTTTGATACGGATTTGGCAAAAGTGGAAAAAGAAAATTGGTGGAAATTACTGAGTAACAAGCCAAATGAACAAATTGAAGCGATGAATAAATTACACGCTTTGCGTTCACGACCTTTTGTGCGTTGGAACATCGGATTGCTTAGAGATAAAAATCCGGAAGTGCGAGCAAATGCAGCAAAAATACTAGCAGAAACCGAATATACAGATGCGCTTGATGATTTAAAAACCGCCTACAAGTTAGAAAAAAATGCTAAAACAAAAGAAGTTATGAAAAACGCTTTGGATTTTTTGAAATAACTCCGTA
>JALSPZ010000271.1 GCA_026985675.1 Flavobacteriales bacterium | reverse complement strand
AATATTTCACAATGTTCCAAAGGAAGTATTTTACCTTATAAATACGAAACCGGGAAAAAACTTATGGAAACGGGAGTAATCAACGGAAAAGATTTAACTTTCGAGGCTGCTTTAACCAAAATGATGTATCTTTTGCCTAAAAATTTGGGTAAAAAAAGTTTTATCCGAGCAATGGAAAGACCTTTACGAGGAGAAATGGCTTATTGAATTTATTAAAAAAAAATATTTTATTTTTCAAAATAAAATGCGATATTTGGAGTTTAAATTAAAACCATTTATATTTGTGCCGTTGGAGAGATGACCGAGAGGCCGAAGGTGCACGCCTGGAAAGCGTGTGTGCGCCACAAGCGTACCGAGGGTTCGAATCCCTCTCTCTCCGCAATTAAAAAAGAAAACTAATAAAAATTATAACTTTAAATTAAACAGACATGAAAAAAGTATTTACTATTTTGACAATTGTGGCGATGATGTTTTTCGTAACATCTACTATCCAAGCCCAAGCTGAAAATGCCAAAACCGAAGTAAAAAAAGAAATCAAAAAATCTCAAAACGATCAGGCAGGAGAGAAAAAAGCTTCTTTTCACCAAGAATTGAAAAAACGTTTTGTCGAAGGAGGTCCGGCTTTTATGGGAATTGTTCTTTTAATTCTTATTTTAGGTTTGGCTATCGCTATTGAACGTATTATTTATCTTTCATTTGCTGATACCAATACCGATAAATTATTAAATGAAGTGGAAAATGCATTGGAAGAAGGTGGCGTTGAAGAAGCCAAAGAACTTTTAAGAAATAAAAAAGGTCCCATCGCTTCAATTTTCTATGAAGGTTTGGAAAGAATGGATGAAGGAGTAGATGCCGCAGAAAAAGCCGTTATATCTTACGGAAATGTTCAAGTAGGACAATTGGAAAAAAATGTTTCATGGTTAGCATTGTTTATAGCACTTGCCCCGATGTTCGGATTTATGGGAACCGTTATCGGAATGATTGAAGCCTTTGATAAAATTGAAGCTGCCGGAGATATGCAACCTTCATTAGTAGCCGGTGGTATTAAAGTAGCGCTTTTAACAACCGTATTCGGATTGATTGTAGCTATCATCCTTCAAGTATTCTATAACTTTATTATTGCAAAAATCGATAGTATCGTAAATAAAATGGAAGATGCATCTATCTCGTTAGTAGATATGTTGGTACAAACTAAAAAATAAATAACCGATAAAAACCGTAAAAATGGAAAATAAAACTTTAAAATTGATAAGAAACGGTCTGGTGTTGGTTATTGCTTTAATTGCATTATTCTTTTTTGTTCGTGTAGTTTCAAATTCGGGAGACACTGTAAATGATGCTTTGAATGGTGCAATGAACGGAATGCTGTATTTTACTTATATAGTTCTTGCAGCAGCTACGCTTATGGCCGTATTTATTTGGTTTGCAGAAATGTTTTCGCATCCCAAAAAATTGGTTGAATTTCTAATATCAGCAGGCTTATTTCTTTTGGTGGTATTAGTAGCAAAATTTGCTTTGGCTTCTAACAGCCCTATAAAATATAGTGAAAGTTTACAAATAGATGGTAGCACTTCCAATTGGATTGATACCGGATTATATACTTTTTATATATTAGCCACCATAGCCATTTTAGCTATGATTCTTTCTCCTTTATTATCCGGATTAGGTGCAGGTGGAAGTATTAAACCCGAAGAAATTCCTTTGGAAGATAACGAAGATTCCATAGAAGAATAATAAATAAAATACGATTATGGCTAAACGCAAATTACAAGAAATCAATGCCGGCTCAATGGCAGATATAGCTTTCTTACTCTTGATATTTTTCTTGGTTACCACCACTATGGAAAGTAACTACGGTATCAGAAGAAAGTTACCTCCACCACCGGCAGCCGATACTCCGCCACCACCTAAAATTAAGAAAAAAAATGTCTTGGAAATCAATATCAACGGACAAGATCAAATGTTGATTGAAGGTGATTTGGCGCAAGATAAAGATATCAAACCTCTTGCCATTAAGTTTATTACAAACAATGGAAAAGATCCCAATATGTCTGATAATCCGCAAAAAGCAATTATCAGCATAAAACATACCAGAGAAACCACTTACAAAAAATATATCTCTGTTTACAATGAATTGTTGGCGGCATACAACGAAATCCGAAATAAATATGCCCGTCAAAAATTCGGCAAGCCCTTTGACCAATTGACAGAGGAGCAACAAAAAATAGTAAAAGACGCTTATCCGCAAAAAATAGCGGAATCAATGCCAAAATAAAATAATATGGGTAAGTTTAGTAAGAAAAAAGAAGGAGGAACTCCGGCAATATCTACAGCATCTTTGCCTGATATCGTCTTTATGCTTTTGTTCTTCTTTATGGTAGCTACTGTAATGAGAGAAAGCGGAGAGAAAAAAGTACAGGTAAATATGCCAAGTGCCGACCAGGTTAAAAAAATTGAAAAGAAAAATTTGGTTACATATATATATGTAGGAAAACCTATCAAAAAATATCAAGCCAAATTTGGAACGGCACCTCGTATTCAAATAGATGATGCTTTTGCCGATGCTAAAGATGTAGGTCCGGCATTCCTCAAATTCAAATCAACCAAAAGAGAAGAAGAAAAACCCTTATTGATGACTTCCATAAAAGCCGATAAAGATGTCGGAATGGGAATTATCAATGATATTAAGGAAGAATTAAGAAAAGTAAATGCTTTAAAAATAAATTATTCCACCAAAAAAGGAGGAGTAGAAGCTAATAAATAATAAAGCTTATAAATTTTTATACAAAAAAACCGGGGAAAATCTCCGGTTTTTTGTTTTGATCTATAACATTTTTAAAAAATCCACTTCTTTTTTGGTCAAATGTCGCCAATGACCGCGTTTTAAATCTTTTTTGGTCAATCCGGCAAACAATACCCGATCTAATTTAATTACATCATAACCCAAATGTTCAAAAATACGTCTTACAATACGATTTCGCCCCGAATGTATTTTTACTCCCACCTCAGAATGAGGAGCACCTTTGATAAAAGAAATGTCATCTACTATAATTTCACCATCATCCAATTTCAGACCCGACCTTATTTTTTCCAAATCCGAAGATTTTAAGTTTTTGTTGAGTTTTACATGATAAATTTTCTCAACCCTATGCTTGGGATGTGTTAATTTTTTAGCTAAATCCCCGTCATTAGTAAACAACAACACCCCCGTTGTATTTCTATCCAAACGTCCCACTGGATAAATTCTTACCGGTGCAGATTTTTGAACTAACTCCATTACGGTTTTTCGACCTTTTTCGTCCTCGGTGGTTGTGATAAAATTTTTGGGTTTGTTCAACAAAACATAAACTTTTTTTTCAGGTTTTATAGTTTCACCGTTAAATTGAACTTTATCGCCGGGTTGCACTTTATACCCCATTTCCGTTATCACTTTCCCATTGACACTGACAGCTCCGATTTTTATCAAATCGTCCGCTTCACGTCTGGATGCAATTCCCGCATGCGCCAAATATTTATTCAATCGCATACTGCCGTCATCCTTGGGTAAGGTTTTACTTACAGGTTTTTTATTTCTCTTACTAAATTTATTTGAGGTTTTAAAATTCTTTTTTCCTTTGAAATTTCCTTGCTTCTTTGTTGCCATTTTCGTTTTTTTAAGTAGTTATCAGAATACTATCAATTATTATTCCCGTGCAAAGATATGACAATTTGTCACAAACTCACAATGTTTTTACATGGCACGTTTATTGTAAATTTGCAGTTAAAAAAATTGATAAATTAATGGAGTGGATACCTGTTAATAATTTGAATGATATCAAACCCGATAAAGACGGAAAAGCTTTTGTATTATTTTATAAAAGCGGCACTCCCAATTCCGATTGTGCTTATGATAATCTATCACGGGTAAAAGATGCCAAAGTTTATGCAGTAGATGTGAATAAAGTAAGAAATTTGCATCCGCATTTTGGCGTAAATTCTGTTCCTTCGCTTGTAGTTGAAAAGGACGGAAAAGTTCAAAATATTGTCAAAGGATGTCAAACGGATAATTATTTTTCCAATATTATTCACGAACAGAGTTCGGGAATTACCAATGCGGAAGGAAAACCCCAAAAAAGGGTTACGGTATATTCCACCCCAACTTGTCCTTATTGTAATAAACTCAAACAATATTTGGACAAGCATGGTATAAAATATACTGATATAAATGTAGCAGCCGACCAAAATGCTGCAACGGAAATGGTACGTAAAAGCGGACAACGCGGAGTGCCCCAAACGGAAATTGGTGGACAAATGATCATAGGTTTTGATACCGCCCGTATCAGTAAATTGCTAAATATACCAACAGAATAAAAAATAACCAAAAACAAAATAGATATGAGAGAGTTACAACCATTAAATGAAAATGTACTTTTGGAATTAACCGACGAGTTTACCGAAGAAAAAACTCCGTCAGGAATCATTATTCCGGATAGTGCCAAAGAAAAACCTTCTTTGGGAAGAGTAATAGCTTTGGGAAATATAGAAAAACCCGCTATCAATGCCGGCGATGTAGTGATGTACAAAAAATTTGCTGGAAATAAAGTGGAATTGGATGGAAAAGAATATTTGATTTTACCTTATGCCGATATTTTAGCTAAAATTTCGGAAGTTGATAAAATCTAAAATTTCTTAAAAAATTATTTTTATCCAAAAAGCTGCCTAACGGCAGCTTTTTTGTTTTCAAAATATAGTCTTATCAAAATAAAAAAGTAAAAATTATGTAAAAAGTCATCAAAAGTAACAATAGTAACTTGTTTTTTAATCACTTAACTATACCTTTGTAAATTCAATATTATTATTTTCCATAATGGAAGCAAAATATTACAGTGTTTTTGAAGATAGAAAACCCTATAAACCTGCAAAATTTTCTTTGTGGAAAGACGTCTTATTTCAATTTTTTTCAATTATTTTCCTGTTTATTGGAATGGATTATTTAATATGGCGTTGGAACCATTCCATTAACTGGGATGCCGCTTGGTTGTCGCTGCCACTTTATTTTGCCGAAGTTATGGCTTTTATCGGATCCATTCTGACCATTATAAACTATTGGACGTATAAAGATTTACCCATAACTCCGCCGGTGCATTTTCTTTCGGAAATTGAAGACATTCCAAAAGAACAAGACCGTCCGGTCAAAATAGATTTGTTCATCGCAACTTATAACGAAGATTTGGCTATTGTAGAAGATACCGTGAAAGATGCGGTTAAAGTAAAATATCCTTATGATGATGTGCAAATCAATATTTGTCTTTTGGATGATGGTCATAGGGACGGTACCGATCCCGAAAAAGAAAATTTTAAAGCTCTCGCGGAAAAATACGGAATAAAATATTTTGTCCGTGACAATAATATCGGATTTAAAGCCGGAAACATGAACAATGCATTTCATCAGACCGATGGCGACTTAATTGTAATTTTGGATGCAGACACGCGTATTTTCCCCGATTTTTTAATCCATACCACTGGATACTTCCGTGATAAAAAAATGGGTTGGATACAAAGCCCTCAATGGTTTTATGATATCCCCGAAGGCTTGCCATTAGACGAATATCTTAAAATACGATACAAAAAAGCCGGACATGTTTTGAGTAAAATCATTCCTTTTTCAAAAAAATATACTGTCGGCAAAAATGTTTTTGGTACCGATCCCGAACTATTTTATGATATTATTTTACGAAGAAGAAATGCCGCTAATGCCGCTTTTAGCTGTGGTGCAGGTTCTGTACAAAGAAGAAGTGCTTTACAAAAATTAGCAACAGAAGAAAAACAAGAAAAAATCCAAAAGGAATTGAAAAAGCTTCAAAAGAAATCCGGAATAGATATTACACGTGAGAAAGAAAGATTAGAAAAAGAAATCCCTTTACGTCCTTTTGCGCATCATATTTCCGAAGATATTTTTACTTCTATACTTTTACACTCGAGAAAATGGAATTCCTACCAACATCCATACCCCGAATGCAAAATGTTGTCTCCTCAATCTTTTGATATCTTTATTAAACAATTTTCGCGCTATGCCGAAGGAACCATAGATATTACTTTTAGCAAAAACAATCCTGTTTTCAAAAGAGGATTAAATTTGAGACAACGCTTGGCTTACTTGGAAACCATTTGGTCTTATCTGTCTCCTTTTTGGTTACTGATTTTTATTCTTTATCCGGTTGTTTTCTTTTTCACTTTGATTCCTCCACTCAAAGCTTTTTCATTTGATTTTTTTGTAAGAATTGTCCCTTTTTTGATGTTAAATGTCGTAGTAACACACATTGGAAATTGGGGAAAAGATACCAAACGTCCCGAACAATTTTATCAAGCCGGATTCTGGTACAAACTACAATCCTTTTACAAGGTATTAATTAAAGGAAATATCAAATTCAATGTTACCAGTAAAAACGTTAAATATAGTCAAAGTAATCTCAAACATATATGGCCGCATTTGGCAATTTTTATTTTGACATTTTTAGGAATCGGATACAATCTCTACCTGGTTTATAAAGGCACGCATCCTTCATATTCGGCATTCTTTGCCAATGTTTTTTGGAGTGCCTTCACGTTTTACTTATTAATGCCTTTTGTAAGAGCAGCTTATTGGAACAAAGATATGTTTGAAGCATCGGTGCGTTACTATTTACAAAAGAAAAACAAAAAGAAAAGATTATGAAAATCGTTATTGACTTGGGAAAAATAGGCAGATTCTTTCGCCGATTGGTAAAACCTTTGGTTATGCTATCAGCACTTTATATAGGCGCTAATATTGTGCTGTTTATAGAAAAAGCACGACCTTCCGATTTCGGTTTCTATAAAGATATTTTTTCAAAAGAGATGGTAATAAAACCTTCTAAATCCTATCCTATACGAAAAATACAAGATAGTCTGACACCACAAGATCTGGAAGATGCAAAAATTGCTTGGAAATATTTTGAAAACAACTATCAACCCAAGACCGGCTTGTTCAATAGCGTAGATTTGTATCCCGCTACTACATTTTGGGATATAAGTAGTTCTTTTCATGCTTTGATGAGTGCTTACGAAATTAAACTGATTGATAGCACGGAATTTCATCAAAAAATGCTCAAAGCCATAAAATCATTACAAACCATCCCATTATTTGATAAAGAATTGCCTAATAAGGTTTACAGCACCTTAACATTATCTATGGTTGATTATTCCAATCATAACACCAGCGAAGGAGTAGGTTGGTCGGCAATGGATATCGGAAGATTTTTTGGAGTGGTTGAAAGAATTCATAAATTTTACCCCGAATTTACCCCCGAAATCAACAAAGTGGTGGATCGCTGGAATATTTCAAGAGTTTTGGGCAAAGATGCTACCTTACACGGAATAGGATTTAGTTTTAAAGACAAACACCCTAAAATTGTTCAGGAAGGAAAATTGGGATATGAAGAATATGCCTCCAAAGGATATATTGTCAACGATTTTGATGCTACCGAATCTTATAAATATACAGATTTCCTAAAATTTCATACCATTTATGGTGTAGAAATAGCTGCCGACACCCGTGAAGTGAGCTATCATCCAGCTTATAATTACGTATTATCCGAACCCTATATCTTGGACGGATTAGAATATGGCTGGGATATCAATTCCAAAGAATTGGCTTACAGAGTTTATAAAGTTCAAAAAATACGTTCCAAAATCAAAGGATTGCCTATTGCGGTTTCGGAAGATCATGTTGACAAACCACCCTATTTTATCTATAACTCCATATATGCCAATGGAAAAAAATGGATTTGCTATGCCGAAAACGGTGATGAAGCCGAAGATTTTAAACAATTATCAACAAAAGCTGCTTATGCTTGGTCTACCTTATACAATGATGATTATAGTAAAACCTTAAAAAAAGCTTTGCATGGACTTGCTAATTCTAATAAAGGTTGGTATGCCGGCAGATATGATAAAACCCAAAAAATCAATAAAGCCCTTACTGCAAATACCAATGGCGTTATCCTTGAAGCCATTGCTTACAAGGTAAAAGGACCTTTGTTAAAATATCAAAAAAATCTTTCAAAAAAATAATTTATTATGAAAAAAAATTGGTTCACTTTATTAGTATTGTTTATTGTTCAAATAAATTTTGGGCAAAGTCTGTTTGAACAAGGAACACAAACAATGGGCGATATACTACATAGCGATTGTTGTTGGCTGGGAAAATACAAAATTTCGGGGTCAATTGGAACGTATTTTAATAAAATCACTTATTTGAGTAATGACAATACCCAATTCATCGATTATAATCGTTATGGAGTTAATTATAATATGAATATCAAATTTTATAAAGAATTTCAATTCCGTTTTTCTTTATTCGGAGATTTGAACAATAATGATGAAAAACCCAAATGGTTATCCAATTTATATTATTCCATTGGAAATTATAACTGGCGAAATCATACTTTTTCATATGGGTATGAAAATTATCAACCCAATCGTTTTGACGGTTCCTATAATTTATTGGAAAATATGAAACGAGGTTTTTTCTTTTTCAGTTTTAATCACTATGCTTTAGGTGAATATATGAATAATTTCAAGTTGGACGAAACCACTCAATTATTTACAAGTCCTTTTCTCCGATACCAATATGAATATACGGACAGATACGGTGAGAAAGTTTTGGGTAATCATAAAATAGTTTTGGGCGCATCAAGCCGTTATGTAATTTGGCACAATATATATATTGAAGGTGCTGTATATTTTTATCCGGAATCAAAATCCAAGATGCCTTGGGATCCTGACTTCACCTACGGATTTGGTTATTTTGATTGGAGAAGTTTCAAAATCAACTTTTCTTATGGAAATTGGATAGCCAATCGCTTCCCTTGGAACAAAAAAGAAATGAAAAATGATTTTACCAATGGAGAATTTAAACTGCTTTTTAGTTATATTTGGTGAAAATTAGCTAAAAAATCAGAACTTAAATGCTTAAAATCAGTAGTAAAAACCGATATAAAGCAAAAAAGTGACCAAAAAAACTTGTATATTTCCAAAGTTTATTATTTTTGCCGAACATTAATCAATTAAAATTATATATTATGTCTGACATTGCATCAAGAGTAAAAGCAATAATCGTTGACAAATTAGGTGTTGACGAAAATGATGTAACCCCTGAAGCTAACTTTACAACTGACCTTGGGGCTGATTCACTTGACACCGTTGAGTTGATTATGGAATTTGAAAAAGAATTCAACATTCAAATCCCTGACGATCAAGCTGAACAAATTCAAACAGTTGGTCAAGCTGTAAAATACATTGAAGAAGCACTAAACAACTAAAATTATGGAGCTTAAACGGGTAGTGGTAACCGGTTTGGGTACATTAACACCCATTGGTAATAATGTGCAGGAATACTGGCAAGGTTTAAAAAACGGTATCAGTGGGGCTGCACCTATTACGCGTATAGATGCCAAAAAATTCAAAACCCGTTTTGCTTGCGAAGTAAAAAATTTTGATCCTTTGGCGCACTTCGACAAAAAAGAAGTGCGCAAAATGGATCTTTACACCCAATTTGCCATGGTAGCTGCCGAAGAAGCGGTAAAAGATGCAGAATTCGATTGGGATAAATTAGACAAAGACAGAGTCGGTGTAATATTCGGTTCGGGAATTGGAGGATTAAAAACTTACGAAGAAGAAGTAACCAATTTTGTTAAAGGTGATGGAACACCAAGGTTTAATCCGTTCTTTATTCCCAAAATGATAGCCGATATGGCAGCCGGACTTATTTCTATAAAATACAAATTTCACGGGCCTAATTATGCAACGGTTTCTGCTTGTGCTACGTCATCTCACGCCATTATAGATGCCTTTAATATTTTGCGTTTAGGGATGGCGGACGTTATTGTTTCAGGTGGTGCGGAAGCTTCCATAACTAATGCTGGAGTGGGTGGTTTTAACGCCTTGCGTGCTTTATCCACACGAAACGATGACTATAAAACTGCTTCTCGACCTTTTGATAAAGATCGAGATGGATTTGTCATTGGCGAAGGCGCCGGAGCTTTGATATTGGAAACTTATGAACATGCCAAAGCCCGTGGAGCAAAAATCTATGCTGAAATTCTCGGAGTGGGAATGTCCGCCGATGCCTATCATATGACAGCCCCACACCCCGAAGGCAAAGGAGCAGCCTTGGTGATGCAAAATGCATTGAAAGATGCCAACTTGCAACCCACTGCTGTCGATTATGTTAATGTGCATGGAACTTCTACGCCATTAGGCGATATATCCGAAGCCAAAGCTATACAACAAGTTTTTGGAGAACATGCATATAATTTAAATATCAGCAGCACAAAATCTATGACCGGACACCTGTTGGGTGCTGCCGGAGCCATTGAAGCTATCGCTTCCATAATGGCCATCCAAAACAGTTTAATTCCACCGACAATTAATCACTTTACGGATGATCCGGAAGTTGATCCGAAACTAAACTTCACTTTCAATAAAGCACAAGAAAGAGAAGTAAATGTAGCCATTAGTAATACTTTTGGATTTGGCGGACATAATGCGTCTGTCATTTTTGGAAAATTTTAATTGGTTTCTTTTGAATTTTATAAAAAAACTTTTTGCATTACCCGTTCGGTCCAAACCTCATCAGTTAAAAGGCAAGCTTGAAAAACTTTTGCCTTTTAAACCCCAAGATATTTCTCTTTACGAAGAAGCTCTTACCCATAAAATACAAAACTTAAAAGACCAAGAAGGAAACAAAGTAAACAACGAGCGTCTTGAATTTTTAGGAGATGCTATCATCGAAAGTGTAATCTCGGAATTTTTATTTAAAGAAATGCCTCGGGCAAAAGAAGGAGAACTCAGTATTATGCGTTCTAAAATTGTCAATCGAAAACATTTGAATGAATTAGGACAAAATCTCAAAATAACCGAACTATTACAAAAACATTTTACTTCTACACAACTGGGCAAAAATATTAATGGTAATTTATACGAAGCATTGGTAGGCGCTATTTTTTTGGATAAAGGTTACGGAGGAGCCAAAAAATTTATTTACAAAAGTATGATTGATCCTTATATCGATTTGGAAAAACTCAACAAAAAAATCGGAAGTTATAAGAGTTTTATGATTGAATGGGCTCAAAAAAATCATATCCCCTATCGTTTTGAAGCACAAGAAGATGTCAATAAAGGAAAGAAAAATTATTTTAAAGTTAATTTCTATTTAAACGATAAAAAAATTAGTTACGGAAGATCGGGAAGCAAGAAAAAAGCCGAAGAAATATCTGCCCGCAGAGCTTATTATACTATGAACCTTGAACAAAATGGCTAAAAAACGTTTGGTTTTAAAACGTAAAGAAATTGATAAACCGGAAAATTTATACAAAGTTTTTGCTGTTCAATTTCCCGTTCCGGTTTACAAATTTATTTTTGACTTAAACCGTTTGATTCAAACCCGTTTGTTTCTGAATAAAAAAAAACTGGAAATAACAATAGGTCATACTCAATTATATTTTAATAATTATGCCAGCATAGAAGAACACTACGAACCTTTAAGAATTTTTCAAAACCGAATCACGATTAGCATCCAAAACCCCAATGAACTCTTTGCGACGGAACAAAATTTTTATTTACTACCAAAATTTAAAGACGCTTCCGCATTGATATTCATTCCGACTCAACACCCTTTTATCCAACAAAAAAATCTATTCAAACCGGGATATTTTAATTTTTGGCAAGAACTTAATATCAAACAAATAAATCCTTATCCCGTTTTTCCTGAAATAACACTATACCGATAGTTTTTATTGCCGTAAATTCTTATACTAAATATCCGATAATATTCGTTATCTTTGTAAAGAATTAAAACTAAAACTTATTAGAGATAATGAAAAAAATTATACTTGCCTTATTGACACTTATCAGTATCAGCTCTTGTGTAAGTTCTAAAAAATTTAAAGAATTAGACGATAAATATATCAAACTCAGAAGCGAAAATGTTGAGCTGAAAGAACGTTTGGATACTTTGGAAAACAAAAATTTGAAGTGTTCATCTGCTTTGGACAAACTCAAATTCGATTATGACAATTTGAAACAACGATATGAAACCTTGAATAAACTTTATACGGTTAAAGAAAATGCCTACAAAAAACTACAGGCAAGTTATGATGCGCTTTCACAAAGCAGTAGCCAAACCCTAGCTTATGAAGCAGAAAAAAGTAAAAAACTTTTGGAAAAATTAGAAAAAGAAAGTGCACGATTAGAAAAGATGAAAGCCGATTTGGAAGTCAAATCCAAAAAAATTGAACAAATGGAAGCTTTGATAGCTGAAAAAGACAGTAAGCTCCAAAATCTCAAAGCATCACTTAAACGAGCATTAGTATCCTTTGAAGGACAAGGTTTAAAAATCCATGAAAAAGATGGAAAGCTATATATTTCCATGGAAAACAAACTTCTATTTGATTCCGGAAGCTGGAACGTTAAACAAAACGGTAAAAATGCAATAGACAAAATTTCTAAAATTCTTTCAATTAATCCCGATATAGAAATTATGATTGAAGGACATACGGATAATGTTCCTTACCGTGGAAACGGACCAATTGTCGATAACTGGGATTTATCAGTCAAAAGAGCCACTTCGGTTGTTCGTCAGTTAATGAAAAATAAAAATATTGATCCAAAACGTTTGATTGCCGCGGGTAGAAGCAAATATCATCCGGTAGCTGACAACAGTACTCCGCAAGGAAGGGCTAAAAATCGTAGAATAGAAGTAATTCTCAGTCCGAACTTGGATAAAATTATGAATCTTTTGAAAAAAGAGGACTAAAAGTAAGTTTGTTTGAACATTAAAATTTCTATATACAAGCTTGTAAATCTAGCTCTTAGAGTGGGAGGAATGGGGATGAAATTTCTTTTAATCATCATTCTTTCCAAATTTTTTAGTGTCGGGGATTATAGAAATTTTACTTTAATTATAACTTTTATAACACTCTCAATTTATGTCTTGGGCTTAGATTTTTATAATTTCAGTATCCGAGATATTTTAAATGGGGAGGAAAATTTATATACGCATAAAGTAGTACAAACTTTTTTTCTCTATTTGTCCGGATATTTAATTTTTGGTATTATTTATTATTTATTTTTCAATTCATTGGATTTTATAAAACAATATGCACTTATAGTTTTTTTAATAGCTGTAACCGAACATTTTGCACAGGAATTATACCGGTTACTTATTGCTTTTGGAAAAGTTTTATTGGCTAATTCAATGATTTTTTTTAGATTATTTGGTTGGGGAATATATGTTTTGTTTTTTTTATATACTAAAAAACAAATAAGTCTAAATCATATTCTTATAGCTTGGTTTACTTTTAACTTCATTAGCATTTTAGTAATATTAAGTTTTTTTGCCATAAAAAAATATCCCCAAATTATATCAGTCAAAATAGAAAGATATTGGATTATAGATGGATTGAAAGTTTCAAGTATTTTTTTTATAGGAACTGTATTGTTAAAAATAATAGAATATGCCAACCGTTTCGTTATAGACTATTTTTTAGATGATATCTATGTTGGCATTTACGGTTTCTACACCACCATTGCCCTTATAGTTACCATTTATATTAATACAATTGTTATTTCATTTGAATTGCCTCAATTGATAAAAAATAAAGATATTTCGGCTTTTCCTAATTTTAGAAAATCAATAATTAAACAACTCTTTATCATTGTAATAATATTGATGATAGTAATTTTTCCTCTTATTCATTGGCAAGGACATGAACAATATAAAGAGTATTTCCCAATTTTTATATTGATATTGGCTGGAATAGTTTTTATGAATCTATCTTTGGTAGAGCATTATTTGCTCTATATTGAACATAAAGACAAACGTATATTATATATAATGGTAATTACAGGAGCTTTCAGTTTATTTTCTGCTGTTTTATTAACTTATTTGATGGGGATATACGGAACAAGTATTTCTTTTTTGCTGACCGGAATGCTGATGTTTATTTTGAGAAAACATGAAGTCAAAAAAGAAATTTTTTATAACAAAAAAAATATTTTACCCCAAAATAAACTATAAATTAACGTGAGTTCGATAAAAGAATCGAAGCAAAAATAATTATTTGCCAATTAAAATTATATTTCTTTAAATATTTTATGCAATGCATTAAAAATTAATAATCTATAATAAATAAAGAATATTTTCTTATGTCGAACTCACGTTAAATCAGATAATTTTTGCATAATAAACCGAAAAAACAAATAAGTAAAATAATAATTATTTCAAAAAATAAATTTTTAAAAATGCCTTTCAAGGAATTTGCTAAATTTGTAATACTAAAAATTAACTATGATAGTCAAATATTGTAAGTCAAATATATGTTTTAGTAGTTAAGTTAAATTATCATAAATGAAGGAAAATAAAACCAATATTTTTGTGGGGCTTTCGCAAAATCAGATAAATAACTACGAATTGGTTATAAAACAACTTAATATTCAAGAAGAAAACAATATATTATTGACTTCACAAACTCTTTCTTTTGATAAAAGTCTTTACAATCAAATTTATGTATCAGACATTAGTTTTGACAACCAATCGAGCTCTCTCATAGAAAATTTAAAGTTTATTTATAAAAAAATTAAAAACTATAAACATCTTGTTAAACAAATTGAACACTATAAACATCATAAAAATGTATGGGTGTATTTTTCTTATATAGAAGATATTTTATCCAATTATATGGCATTGAGTTTTAATAAGAATGCCAAAGGAATTGTCATTGAAGACGGAATTTTAAATTATTATCAACACAACCTGAATAGTTTGGATATGAAAAAAGTATTGATGAAATATTTTCTATCCAATATTATGGGTTTACGATTTAGATTATACAAAGGTCATTCATCCGGCATTGATTATGAGCATGTGGTTAAGCAATACGTTAGATTACCCGAATTTAGTATTAATCCAAAAAAATCAGAGCAATTAATTATTCCTAAAAAATCAATCGAAAAATTTAGTAATTCTTTATTAATCTTAGGGCAAGAAGTTTCGGAAATAAAATTAGGAAACAAGGAATATTATAAAAGGATAACTCTCTTATTTGATAAAGCTACCGAAATAGCAAAAAAAAAACGTATCAAAAAAATATATTACAAACCTCATAGACACGGAAAACGGTTAGATAATCAATTTATTAAAAACAAACTTAAAGATTTTTCCTACGAAATTTTAAATGCCTCCGAACCCATAGAAAATTTGTATTTTAATCAATTAAAATCAAAATATATATTTGGCTTTAATTCAAGTGTCATTATTAATATTCCCGTAGAGATAGATAATAAAAATATGCCTGAAATCCATGTTTTTTTAGAAAAAAACGACCCGTTATACAATCTTTTTAAATATTTAAAAGTTAATATATACAAATTTTAATGGAACTGTTGACCAACATATTATTTTCTTTATTTCTTTTAGTAGTAACGATTTGGGCTTTTAAGAAAAACTTCAAGTTATATTTTATTTTTGGATTAATTATTTATCAAGCTTTTACGGTAATACCTTCATTGGTATATATAGAAACAGGAAATAAAATTATTTCCGAACAAGGTAGATATGGATATTTTGTTGGATCTGTTTTTTATTTTGGCTTGTTTTATTTGCTTAGCCTTCTATTTATATACCTGACATTCAATACATTAAAAAAAGTAAGATTAAGAACTTTCTATTTTACTTATAATGGAAAAAATATCGAAATGTATGTATTATTAGTATTGGTTATAATTGTTTTAAGCATATTATTAATAAATGCATATCTTTCTCCGTCTCCTTTGTTTGACTCTCATGTTAATAGATTTACCTACTGGAAAATGGCAAGGTTTCCCATTTTAAATAAATTGTTTGGAAATACTGCAATGTTTATTCCTTTTGCCCTTGGGATACTGTTTTTGCGTTATAAAAAATTGAGTGTTTTATTACTGGCAATTTATTATGTTTACAATTTTTATATTGGACAAAAATTTTCTCCAATCGTAAACGGAACTTTTTCTTTTCTTTTACCACTTGTAATTCATTATGACACCAAAACTTTTTTTAAATTTATTTTTAATAAAAAAACAATGGTTTTGGGATTTATTTTGGCAATTGTTGTATATAATGTTATTTATAATAAATATGAAAAAACCCATCCATTTGCTGTTATCAAAATTTATAATCCCAATGAGGCAATGTTTTATCGGATTTTCGGATTACAGGCCCATTTGTTTTGGGGTGCAACCGAACGATATGTCTATCAAGAAGTACCTCATACTTGGAATATTTCATCCTTAGCTTACGGAATGCATGAAATGATGAAAGAATTCGCTGTTGGAGGTGAAAAATTTGCTAATATTTCAGCCCGAATAGGCTTCAATTTTACAAATGCGTACCCAAGTATTTTATTAATGGTATTTCCACCTTTGTTGGCATATTTTATACATATTTTTATTATTATCTTTATACTTACTTTGAGCGGTTGGATACTCATTAGATTAGTTGAAAATAAATCTTATATTTTATCTCTTTTTGCTTTTCAGTTTTTTTTATGGACAATATATGCCTTAACAATGGGTTATTTTTATAAATTGATTTTTGGAATTATTTTTAATACACTAATTTTAATAATGGCTGTTTATTTTGAAAAAAAGAAATTATACGAATGAGAAAAATCCATTATTTAACCTCTTTAATTTTTATTATTTTCATTTTAAGTTGTTCAAAAAACGACAAAAATAAGCATGAGTCATATAATAAACAATTGGAAAAACATTTAACATTAAATTCTGATTTTAAAATTGGGGATATAAGAAGATATGGCATTTTTCCAAAAGATTATTCAATCAAAAAATATAAAAAAAGAAAAAATTTAGATTCCATCCTGCAATTATCGGCAACCGGATTGAAATTATATTTCCCAACCGGATATTTCAATAATTATTTGCAGATTGATAACTTAAAAAATGTAAGTATAAATTTTAATAACACCCAAATAGGAAGTTTTCTGAGAATAAAGAATTCCGAGTATATACAATTAACCGGAAATTTGATTTCTTATAACATGATTGAAATTAATAATTCAAAAGATATTACAGCCGATACTTTACAAGTGATTGATAATCCCGATTTACATTCCGGCAAAAAACATAGTAGTGGATTTCAAATTCTTAATAAAAGTTCCGAATTGAAATTTAAGTTTATTAACATTGAAGGGCTTGGCTCTGGGAAAAATTATAAATATATTCATTCGGCTTTAAAAATATACGGTTATCCAATTATGCCAAGCAAAATAAATATACAAAAATTGAATGTGAAAAACTCGTCTGTTCACGGAGTATTGATTATGGGAGATTATATAACAATAAACACACTTTCTGTAAAAGGATACGGATTGAAAGACAACCCATTTTTAGCCAAATTGAGCAATGTAAAACAAATGCCACAAAACTATTATGCAATTTGGCTCCAAAAAAACACAAATTCTCATTATAATTTAATATCAATAGCCCAACCAAAGAAAAAATATATGCGTTTAGGTCCGGGAACCATACATAAACCCACGGTAATTGATACTTTAATAATCCCCTCAAAGGTTGATTTGAATAAAAAAATTGACGATGCTCCTAACACAAATATCGTAGTAAGATTTGTTATAGTTCATGAAAAAAATAAATAGAGAAAATATAATTTTTGCACTTTTTATATTGTATGCAGGTTTATTAGTTACAGGCTATCTTGCAGGAATAGCCGTAATTTTATTAACTATATTATTTTTCATTGACCAAAAAGATCGGATTAAAAATAAACTCAAAAAAGCTTTTACCAATCCCCTTACAATACTCCTTACTACTTATTACTTATTGCATTTCTTTGGTTATCTTTATTCCCAAAATAAAAGTTTGGCTTTAACGGATATCGAACGAAAAATCGGTTTATTATTGTTACCTGTTATTATCAGCGGAGAAAATATTTCAAAAGAAAATATTAAAAAAGTTCTTTTGTTTTTTAAAAATGCCGTGATTTTAGTACTGAGCATATTATTAATATACCATTTCCTAAAATACAGAAAAGGTATAGGTGAATTTGCCCATTTTGGTTATAGTGATTTAGGTATTTCTTTTTTTTATTATTCGGTGTTTATAGTATTTTCTATATTGATTTTAGATTATTTTAAACCCAAGCATTACTTATTTCAAATTGTCTATTTGTTAATTTTTCTCTTGCTTATTTCCAATAGAGCAGCCATTTTATTCTTGTTTTTTTATTTCATATTTTGGAAAAAATCATTTAAATATTTCAATAATCCCTTTTTTATCGGAATCTCGATTTTAATAATTACCCTTTTTATAACAACCGATAATTTATTCAAAAACAAATTGAATATTTTATATAACTCCACCGACTTTGATATAGAAATTCTACAAACAAAAAATAGCATTAGCACAACACATAATTCTTTGGAACAACGTATTTATTTATGGTATTTAGCCGAAAAATTAATAAAACAAAAGCCTTTATTGGGATATGGAACAGGAGATTATAAAGCGGCTCTCTATCAAATGTATGACCAATACAATTTTAAAGCAGCCAAGAGAAACAAATATAATACGCACAACCAATACATACAAGAGTTTTTGAAGTTTGGCATACTCGGAGGTATATATTTTATTTTTATGAATATGTATATCTTATTTATTAGCAGAAAAAAACCACTTTTATTGCTTAGTGCTTTACTTATAATATGGGGAAGCATTTTTGAGTCTTATTGGTTTAGACATCATGGGATATTATTTATTGCTTTTATGTATCCGCTCCTATATAAATATTACGAAAATCAAAAAAATAATTTATGAAAAATCAAAAAATAAAAATATTACATGTATTGAGAGTAGCCGGAGGTGTTGGGATTTCTTTAAAAATGATTCTTGCAAATATTAACAAAGATAAATTTGATAATTTAGTCGTATTGGAAGATGAAGATTATACACAATCATATATCGACCCAAAAAGCAAGACACAAATTTATCGACTATCCATCCCTCGAGAAATTTCAATATTTAAAGATATAAGAGCTGCTTGGAAAGTAAGAAAAATAATCAATAAAGAAAAAATAAATCTAATACACGCACATAGTTCAAAAGGAGGGTTAATCGCACGTTTGGCTGTAATTGGAAAAAAAACAAAAGTCTTATATACTCCTCAAGCTTTTTCTTATCTAAGCACTGATAACAAAGTAAAACGTTATATTTTCCTATCTGCTGAAAAAATTTTAAAATATTTTAATTCAATACTATTGGCTTCCTCACATTCGGAGCAAATTCGGGCTATTAAAGAAGTTGGTTATAAAGAGAAACAAACAATTTTGTTTAACAATGCTATTGAACCTATCAAAATAACCGAACTTGAAATAGAACAAACTTGGCCCGATAATTATCTTTGCACGGTAGGGCGTCCTTCTTATCAAAAAAGACTGGATATGATGATTAAAGTTATTGCTGAACTAAAAAAAGAAATTCCGGACATACATTTGGTTATAATGGGAGTAGGTTTTTATTCTCCAGAGTTGAATAAAATAAAAACACTAATACAAAAATTAGACATTGAAAAAAATATTAGCTTACTTGAATGGACAGATCAACAAAATGTTTATTATATCATTAAACATTCCCAATTATATATCTCAACTGCTAGATATGAAGGTTTGCCTTATTCCATTATTGAAGCATTGGCACTGGGAAAACCCGTTGTGGCAACTGATGTCGATGGAAATAGAGACTTGATTATTGATAATTACAACGGTTTTTTAGTACCGGGAGATGATGTTTTGGATATGAAAAATAAAATTTTAAAGATTATAAATAAACCTGAAAAACTTAAAGAATTTGGAGAAAATTCCAAAAAATTATTTGAAGAAAAATTTAATATTAAAAAACAAATATCCCAATTAGAAAAAATATATGAAATAATGTTATAAGATTTTAAATTTATAAGTCAACTTCTCTCTTTAAAAATATGAATTTTTTCTATTTTTTTTGATGTTTTATTCTTACTTTTGATAAATTAATTTTTATAAAAAATATATGAAAATATCTGTCATTGGAACCGGTTATGTCGGATTGGTAACCGGCACATGCTTTGCCGAATCCGGAAATGAAGTGGTTTGTGTGGACATCAACGAACAAAAAGTCAATCAAATGAAAAATGGACAAGTTCCAATATATGAACCTGGACTGGATGTGCTTTTTCAACGGAATCTTAAAAGTGGAAGGTTAAACTTTACTACAAACCTTCAAGAAGGAGTTAAACATGGCGAAATTATTTTTTTAGCACTACCCACTCCCGAAGATGAAGATGGTTCGGCAGATTTGTCTTATGTTATGGATGTTGCCGATAAAATAGGCGAAATCTTGGAAAAACAAGAAGGAAATCATTATAAAATCATCGTAAATAAAAGCACGGTTCCGGTAGGAACAGCCGAAAAAGTCAAAAAAATTTTACAAAACAAAACAACCAAAGATTTTGACGTGGTTTCCAATCCTGAATTTCTAAGAGAAGGATTTGCAGTTGACGATTTTATGAAACCTGAACGTGTAGTTATCGGAACTTCTTCCGAAAAAGCTGCAAAAAAAATGAAAAAGTTATACGAACCTTTTGTCCGTTCGGGAAACCCTATCATCATTATGGACGAACGTTCGTCCGAAATTACAAAATATGCCGCCAATGCTTTCTTAGCCATGAAAATTACTTTCATGAATGAGATTGCCAATTTTGCCGAAAAAGTAGGAGCCGACGTCGATAAAATTCGTATCGGTATGGGTACGGACTCGCGTATCGGCAAACGATTTTTATTCCCAGGAATAGGTTACGGTGGTTCTTGTTTTCCAAAAGATGTAAAAGCATTATACAAAACAGGATTGGAACATGGATATAATTTCAAAATTTTAGAATCCGTTATTGATGTAAACGAAAGACAAAGAAAATCATTAATACCCAAATTATTAAATTATTTCAACAACAACTTACAAGACAAAACCATTGCGGTTTGGGGACTGGCTTTTAAACCGGAAACCGACGATATACGTGAAGCCCCTGCTCTATATATGATTGATGACCTTTTGGAAAAAGGAGCCAAAATAAAAGTTTTTGATCCGGAAGCCATGGAAAATGTCAAAAGAAAGTATGGAGACCAACTGGAATACGCTTCAAACATGTATGACACCTTGGAAAATGCTGATGCTTTGATTATTAGCACCGAGTGGAATATTTTCCGCTCTCCCGATTTGGATAAAATGAAAAAACTATTGAAAAATCCGGTAATTTTTGACGGACGAAATATTTATAAAAATGAAGAAATGAAAAACTTGGGCTTTACTTATTTCTCCGTTGGAAGAAAACCGGTTAATATCCCTAGAAAACTATGGAAAGAATTTTAATTACCGGCGCAGCCGGATTTTTAGGATCACATCTCGCGGACAGATTTTTAAAAGAAGGATTTAAGGTTATCGGTATGGATAATTATATCACCGGTAATCCGAAAAATATCGAACATTTAAAAAAGAACCCCGACTTTGAATTTATAGAGCAAGATGTAAGTCGTTATATCGATATTTCGGGAGATTTGGATTACATTTTACATTTTGCTTCTCCGGCAAGTCCTATCGATTATTTAAAAATTCCCATACAAACACTCAAAGTTGGATCTTTGGGAACACATAATGTTTTAGGCTTGGCCAAAGCAAAAAAAGCAAGAGTTTTAGTAGCATCCACATCAGAAGTTTACGGAGATCCATTAGTGCATCCGCAAACCGAAGAATATTATGGAAATGTCAATCCTATCGGTCCGCGCGGTGTATATGACGAAGCCAAACGTTTCCAAGAAGCAATGACTATGGCTTATCACAATTTTCACGGATTGGAAACCCGAATTGTGAGAATATTTAACACTTACGGACCCCGTATGCGATTAAATGACGGAAGGGTAATTCCGGCTTTCATGGGACAAATTCTACGAGGAGAAGATATAACCGTTTTTGGTGACGGATCACAAACTCGGTCGTTTTGTTATGTAGATGACCAAGTGGAGGGAATTTTCAGATTATTATTTTCAGATTATCATTTACCTGTAAATATTGGAAATCCCGAAGAAATTTCCATATTGGATTTTGCCAAAGAAGTTATTGATTTAACCGGTGGAAAATCCAAAATTATTTATAAAGATTTGCCTGTAAACGACCCCATGCAAAGATGTCCGGACATTACCAAAGCCAGAAACATTTTAAATTGGGAACCAAAAATCAGAAGAAAAGAAGGACTTAAAAAAACCTTTGAATATTTTAAGTCGCTTACCCGAGAAGAATTATACCAAACCGAGCATAAAGATTTTTCCAAGTATATTAAAATATGATAAAAAAACGAAGTCATAGATATTCTTTTTTGATTCTACCGTCAATTTACTTAATTGATACGATTCTGATTTTATTACTTAACAAATATTTGGTTAAAATCCATCCATATTTTAGCTTTTTTATACTTGGTTTTTCTTGGTTTTTTATTTCATATTTTACCAAATTTTATCAGATTTATCGAAACACTCGTCCATCCGAACTGATTGCCAAATCATTGAAACAATTAGCAATTTTTGATCTCTCGGTTATTTCTTTTTTCAATCTTTGGGACTATGATATTTCTGATAAATTTCTTTTAAAAAGTTTATTACTATTCAACTTATCCATACTGTTTTTTAAAATCTCCATTTACATAGCCTTAAAATTTTATAGAGCTTCCAATAGAAATTTTAGAGATTATATTATTATCGGATATAATGAAGAAACAAAAAACTTTAAAAATCTATTAGATCAAAGAAAAGATTATGGATATCATTTTGGTCATTTTTTTGGAAAAGAAAAAAAATCTGAAATATATGGTGATCTGTCAACCTTAAAAAATTATTTAAAAAAATATCCGGTAGATGTAATATTTTGTTCTTTGGAAGCTTGTAGTGATGAACAAATCAAAGAAATTATCACACAAGCCGATGAAAATTTTGCCACGGTTAAATTTATCCCCGACAATAAACAAATTTTAGGTAAAAAACTAAAAGTTGAATATTTTGATTACATTCCGGTTTTATCCTTACAAAAATCCCCGTTGGACAAACCCGAAAATAAAATTATTAAACGAATTTTCGACATTATATTTTCATCAATTGTTATCATTGGTATTTTATCTTGGCTTTATCCTATTATTGCTATTTTAATTAAATTAGAATCCAAAGGTCCTGTTTTGTTTAAACAAAAAAGAAACGGTATAAACTATCATTTGTTCAGTTGTTATAAATTCCGTTCTATGCGTCCCAATAAATTGGCACATATCAAACAAGTGAGCAAAGGTGATGACCGAATAACAAAAATTGGACGTTTTTTACGGAAAACCAGTATTGACGAACTTCCCCAATTTTTCAATGTTTTCAAAGGCGAAATGTCTGTGGTTGGACCTCGTCCGCATATGGTAAAAGAGAATGAAAGGTTTATGAAACGTGTGGATAAATTTATGGCCCGGCATTACGTAAAACCAGGAATAACTGGATTAGCACAAGTTAAAGGATACAGAGGAGAAATTAAAACCGACGAAGATATTTTCAATCGCATAAAATATGATTTGTATTATATAGAAAATTGGTCGTTTTGGCTGGATATCAAAATCATTTTATTTACCGTTTTGAAAATTATTAAAGGGGACGAAAAAGCTTATTGATAGCTTTTGATTAAAATTTTTCAAAACGATAACCTTTTCGGGATAAGATTTCTAATAATTCCGGAAGTATTTTCTTTAAATTTTCAAACGATTTCTCATTATCATGTAAGACAATGATATCACCGGATTTTATTTTTTTTATTGTTTTATTTAGAACCACGTTTGATTTTATTTTAGCATTGAAATCACCAAGCATCAAAGTCCAAAGGTAAATTTTATATCCTTTTTTTGACAATTTCAAAGCAAGTATAGGGCTTAGTTTTCCATAAGGAGGGCGAAAAATATATTTAGCAGAGGAGTTAATGTCATTGATTAAACTTTGCGTTTTCTCGATGCTTCGGATAAACAATTCACGAGAAGTTTGCCAAGCATTCTCATGAGCAAATGTGTGATTACCCAACTGATGTCCTTTCAATATTATCAAGCGAGCAATATTAGAGTATTCGGATAAATTTTTTCCAGTACAAAAAAAAGTGGCTTTTGCTTGATATTTATCCAATTCTTTCAAAATCCAAGGTGTAATTTCAGGATGAGGACCATCATCAAAACTTAAAAAAATTTTTTTTTCTTCCACTTGCATTTTTGTTATAGCTGAAGGAAGAAGTATTTTATAAAATAAAGGTATTTTACGGGGATATTTAAACATTGATACTTTCTTTCTTAAATTTCAAATATTTTTCACAAATATTTTTAATGGTAAAATCCAAAGGGATATAATTTACATTTAGAACCTTCCTTAATTTTTTATCGGAATATTCGGTAGTTGAAAATAAAGAATATATAATTTCAGGCTCCGGCAAAATGTTTATTTTAAAAATATTGGCAAAAAAATTACTTAAAGACATTACTGGATAAATCATCCATTTTTTTAGTGCAATACTTGGTGGTTTTTTATGAAAAGTATTGGCAATAGTATCCAGTAAATTTTTATAATAAACATTATAAGCGGAAAGAATAAAAGAATCGTTTACCCTATTGCTTTCCATTAGTTGATAACTTAATTTGACCACATCCCACACATCGATAAAGCCGGTGCTTCCGGGAGGATAAAATTTCAATCCGTTATAAACTTTATCAAAAATCCTCATAGGACCTTGCTTAGAAAGCCAAGCGCCTAAAATAACAGAAGGGTTAACAATAATACAATTGAGACCTTCTTGTGTAGCTCGCCAAACTTCCATTTCGGCTAAATATTTTGTTTTGGCATAATAACTTCCTTTTTCTTTCCAAGACCAAAATGTTTTTTCAGTTACCGGTTGATCATAACTACCCAAGGCAGCAATAGAACTCATATAAAAGAACTTATCTATCTTATATTCCAACGCAAGATTGAGCAAATTTTTGGTTCCTTCAACATTTATTTGATATATATTATCTTTTTGTGCAGAAGAAAAGTCAACCTTTGCAGCCAAATGGTAAATTTTTTCAATTTTATCCAAAACATTTTCCAATGTGGTTATGTCGGTTATATCGGCTTTATGCCAAGAAATCCTTTTTATCAATTCATCCGGATTGGGGTGATACAGCCCAAAAAGAAAACGTACTTTTTCAATTGAAGCTTCATTCTTATATAAAGCTTTGATTTTTACTTCCTTTCCTAGAAGATAGAATAACAAATGAGCGCCGACAAAACCGGTTGCACCTGTAACTAATACCATAAATCGAATATATATATGCCAAAATAACGCAAAATTTTTATGAAAAAAAAATATAATTGTTTTGTCAAATTAAAAATAGTTTTTATATTTGCACTCGCAAAGAACAAGAGGTCCGGTAGTTCAGTTGGTTAGAATACATGCCTGTCACGCATGGGGTCGCGAGTTCGAGTCTCGTCCGGACCGCCATAAGGAAGCTAAAATGCTTCCTTTTTTTATGCTTTCATTTTTGGTAATTTTATTTTTTAACAAAATTTATGTAAATTTACCACCTAAAACAATTTAATCTTTAAATTATGTCAGGTATTTTAGACTTATTACAAGGTCCTATGGGACAAATGATTATTCAAGGAGCTAGTGCTCAACTTGGACAAGACAGTAACAAAACACAATCGGCTATACAATCGGCTATACCTATGCTAATGGGAGCTTTGAAAAAAAATGCATCCAACCCCGACTCGGCAGCCGGCTTACTAAATGCATTGCAAAAGCATGACGGTTCAATTCTCGATAATGTTATGGATATCTTTGGCGGAGGTAATGTAAATGAAGATGTTATTGAAGACGGAGATAAAATTTTGGGTCATGTTTTGGGCGAAAAAAAAGAAGTGGTTGCCACAGCTATTGCTAAACAAAACGGATTGGATATGGGTTCGGCTCTAAATATACTAAAAATGGCTGCTCCTATTGTTATGGGAATGTTGGGTAAACAAACCCGCAACACACAGGTTTCTAATCCAACGGATTTAACCAATATTATAGGAAATATGATAGGCGGTAATAAAGAAGCCGAACAACATACGAGTTTTATAGAGAAAATATTGGACGCCGATGGAGATGGAAGTATTATAGATGATCTTTTTAATATGGGAAAAGGATTTTTCGGCGGATAATTATTTCTATATAAAATTTTATAACAAGCTGTTTATCATTGGTGATAAGCAGCTTTTTTTTAATTGATAACCAAGCAGATAAGTTTTCTGGCATAGTCATTGATTTAGATATGTCAAATATTTAAATAATAGCCTTATGAAAACATTATCTCTTTATACCTTCCTTAAAAACAAAGCGGAAAAATTGTTGCTTTCCGGAAATTTTGATGAATACATTCACACACTTTTTGTTATAGAAAATTTAGAAAACAAAATGCATAAACTTGCACTTTCCAATTGATTCATATTTATATAACTTATAATTTAGAGTAGTAAAAACACCTAAAAAATAAAAATATAATAATAATTTTAACGATATTTTAAAAAACACACATTTTTGTGTGTTAAATTGGCATTTTTGTGTTTTATTTTGAACGATTATTTTTATATTGAGAGCTCAAAATAACCAAACAATAATTTAACTATGAAAAAAATCAGTCTAATCGGCTTGGCAATTATTATGCTAAGCATTTTTTCTTGTAAAAAAGATATTCAAGAAGAGCCGAACAACCAACCGCAACAAAAAACTTTACTCTCCGGAAAACAAGTTTCCGAAATTATTCAACAAACTTATGATTTGAATGGAAAATTCGATTGGTCAATGGTTGAACCTCATGTGTTATGGAGTGCAGCTTTGGCAGGAGAAAAAAATGTAATTACCATAGGTTACGGAAGTTATAACGATTATGCTCATGACGATAAAAAATCACCTTTAACCAATCAAACAAAAAATGCCATTGTTTCAATTCTTGAAAAATATGAAGGCAAACAAAAAAAATCCATTATTTTATATGATGACAAAGAATTACAATATATGGATGTTTTAGTGTCAAAGTTGGAAACTGTTCAAGAATTGAGAAATTTACAAAATATCAGATATATAGAACCGGTTACTTATGAATTTTCAGAATATTCCGGACAAGATACCCGAAGCAGTTCAGGATGTAGCGTAAGCCCTACTACAATATCCTATAATGACTATACCACACTCTCAACAGGGGCAAAAATTCCTTGGAGTTATAGTATTCATAAAATACCGCAAGCATGGAATTATAGTAAAGGTAGAGGTATAACCGTTGGAGTAATAGATACCGGAATTTCGCCTTATCAACAAAATTTAGGTAGTAAATTTGATGATTATTATTCCGGACGTTATGTTCAAAAATACGGAACTTATATAGATTCTTATTGGTGGTGGTCCAGCAATTATGATGGTCCCGATGACAGATGCGGGCATGGAACAAGCTCTTGTAGCTCCGTTGCTGCTCCTAATAACAATAATGGACTTCCCGTGGGAGTTGCTTATGAATGTAACTTGGTATCTTATAGAGGAACCTCTGATGTAGTATTAAATGATTATCACGAAAGAAAAGGAGTAACAATGGCACTAAAAGCTTTGGCGCGAAGAAGTGATATAAAAATAATTTCCATGTCCATTGGATATCCTTGGTCTATCGGAAACATAAAAGATGCCGTAAAATATGCTTACAATCACGGAAAATTGATCTTTGCTGCCGGAGGTACTTCTACCAGCTATACCAATTGGTATCCCGTAATATTCCCTGCAAGTATGAGTGAAACCGTTGCTGTTACAGGAATTGAAGAAGGAAACGGATATTCCGAATGTGATGTTTGCCATACCGGATCTCAAATTATTTTTACTTATGTTATGGAAAGAAGCAATAACCATCATCAACCTGTCGTTGGATTTTATAATAATACCAGCGAATATTTTGGTGGATCATCTGTTGCAACTGCTTCAACCGCCGGAATAGCAGCCTTGGTTTGGGCAAGATATCCTTATTGGAACAGAGACCAAGTTTTAAATCGTATGAAATGGGCTGCTGATTTATATCCCTATAAAAGCTCTAACTTCGGTTACGGGAATATCAATGCTTTAAAAGCTGTAAGAGGATATTAACCTTAATAATTTTAATAAATAAAAAGCCTTCAAATTGAAGGCTTTTTTTATAGACAAACTCAAAACGGGTCAAAAAGTTATAACAAAGTTTTAATATTTGTTACAAAAAGTTTTACCGCAATTGCCAATAGAATTATGCCAAACACTTTACGAATAACTCCAATCCCCGCTTTTCCAATTAACTTTTCTATTTTTTGAGAGGATTTGAGCACTGCATAAACAAAAATCATATTCAGTATTATAGCAATTAAAATATTTATAGTTGAATATTCCGCCTTTAATGATAAAATAGACGTTAAACTTCCTGCTCCTGCAATCAAAGGAAACGCCAAAGGTACTACAGATGCACTCTCAGGTTCATCGTCTTTAAATAAGGTAATTCCTAAAATCATCTCTATTGCCAAAAAAAACAAAATAAAAGAACCTGCAACGGCAAAAGAGCCAACATCAATACCCACCAATTTCAAAATACCTTCTCCTACAAACAAGAAAGCAATCATAATAATTGCAGAAATAATACTGGCTTTTTCCGACTGGATATGCCCTACTTTTTTTCTTAAATCGATAATAATGGGAATACTTCCCAAAATATCTATAACCGCAAAAAGCACCATTGTGGCGGTCAAAATCTCATTAAAATTTAAACCTAATTTCATTATTGAAAATTTAAGCGGCAAAAATAAAGAAAAAAATAAAAGAAAATATGTCATAATGTTAAATTTTTATTAATTATATAAATATTATGTATACCATAAATTTTGAAGGTTAAGCTTAATCAAAATTAAAAAACTTCTGATTCATTTACCCCACTAAAAGTATTTTATAAAATGTTACACCTAGTGATTTTTCGAGTGAACGAGAAATCCCGAATACCTCGGGAGTATCGATAACTATGTTATTATAAGTTGTTATCGACACAAAGTTCTCAATACAAAAAATACTCCTTTCGTCGTATTTTTACTCGAACTGACATCACGTTATTTTACAACACACTGTCACTTCGAGTATTCCATTGATGCAGGAAATGGAATATATCGAGAAGTCACATCGATTGATTTTTCGAATGAGCAAGAAGAATTATGTTGAAATGTTCTTATAATATTGAAAATAAAGCGTCGGTGTCG
>JALSPZ010000270.1 GCA_026985675.1 Flavobacteriales bacterium | reverse complement strand
GTTCTGAAGCTAAACACAGAGTAAACAGAAGAACTGAATATAGAATTATTGGTGACTAATACTTTCCAATTAAACTATTAAAATAAAAAAACGCCTTTCAGATTTTGAAAGGCGTTTTTGTTTTAGTGTATGTCTATAAACTATACGTTTTGAAAATCTCCTGTGAGTCTTCTGATAGTTATCGGAATCGATTCTTTTGCTTCCTTTGGTCAGCAAAAAACTCAATGTCTAAACTTACGGTAAATAAGAAATTATTACATCCTAAATTTCTTGTTTTGACTAATCAAATTATCAATTTCTACTTGAACGGCATTATTCAATAAATTTTGATTCATTCCGGTGGCTTCACTAACTGCTTTCAAATAGAAAATATGATAGGATTCAGCAATTAACGACAGAACTGTTGTACTCAATTTTATCCAAGCCGTTTTTAAAGCAATTGCATCATCTTTTGGAAGTTGTAAAATTGCTTGTGTAAAAATAATATCAGATATTCTTCCCATCATAGCAATCATCATATCGTTGGTTACTTTACGTTTTACGTGTAAGATGCCGACAAATGTTTGCCAAGCCCAATATTCCAAATCAAAATTCCCATTAATAGTTTTTACAACCCAATCTATAAGAGACTTTTCTCGTATTTCTCGTTCATCAGGTTTAAATACAGATTTTGTCTTTTCATTTGCAAATAATGTGTCATAAAAATCCTGACGAATTACCCCTGCCAATGAAAAAATAAATTCACTATTCTTTTTAAGGACTTGAATATCTTCTGGAGTCAACTGTGTTTGTTTTGGTATTTCTCCTAATATTTCTTGTGTAATTTTGTATAACATAGTATATTATAATTTAAATTAATTATCAAGGTGTCTTACAAAATAGCAAATAAGCTATTATATAACCTCTGAAATTTCTTTGACTGCTGTATCCATATACATCATCAAAAGACCTAATTTTTCATCTTCTTTGGATATCAAGCCTAAAATAACACTATCGTTTACATTTTTTAGAAGGACATAACCTTCATCTGTTTTGATGTAAAATTGATTAATAGCATTTTTGTCAAGATCTTTTACAAATTTTTCTCCCATTGAATATAATGAAGCAATCATTACTGCCATTTTATCTTCATTATTGCAATTTATTGAAGAAATAGCTAAACCATCTGAATTAACCAAAAGTGCTGTCCTTGAATTGGTATTTTCTACTAAATTTTTTAAGATTTTGTCTAAATTTTTCATAATTTTTATTTTTTAATATTAAGTTTTTGTTGATATTATAAATGAATGCTTGTTTTGATACTGATATTTAAATTGTTTCTTCCATATTTTTTCTAAATTCAGGTATTGATACGCCTAATAAATAACCTAATTGAACTTTACTCTTATCCAAAAGGCAACTGGCAAAAAATTTATCTTTGACTTTGATAAAAACTAACAGTGAATCCATATCAAGGTCAATTATTTGATATGCTCCAAAATTTGGAAATCCCAGATCTTTAAGTCCTTTATCAATTTCGTTCATAATTCGACTAAAAATAGCAGTATATTTATCATTATGATTATAACTTTCTATTGTTAATCCGGTTTTTTGATCCCATATTTCGACAAATAATAAAGCCGAATCCAAGTCGTTTTTTAAATTATCTATTGCTTTTTTTAAGTTTTTCATAGCTTTTTATTTTTCATAAATATTTAATGTTACCAAGGTTTGATTTAATAGTTGATAGGCAATTTCTCCAAAGGTAATGGGACCTTTTACATTATTAATTTTTTTACCTTCCAATTCACCATAAAAATAATTTAGTACACAATTACAAGAAAATTCATTTTTTTCTTCCAATTGTTTGACATTTATTTCAAATTCGCTTACATAATTATTTATAGGTTTTGCAAATTTGTATATTTTATTGGCAAAAACAGGGGCAAAAAAAC